>JAGPCN010000017.1 GCA_018058035.1 Fuscovulum sp. | reverse complement strand
GTCGGGGCCCCGCTGGCAGGGCGATCATGATCGACGTCGAAGACCTGATCGCCCTGGTTCGAAACTACAATCCGCGCTGCAATGCCGACCTGATCCGCCGGACCTATGCCTATGGCCTGAAGATGCACGAGGGCCAGATCCGCAAGTCGGGCGAGCCCTATTTCAGCCATCCGGTCGCGGTTTCGGCCATCCTGACCGAACAGCGGCTGGATGATGCGACCATCATCACCGCCCTTCTGCACGACACGATCGAGGATACCCGCTCGACCTATGGCGAGATCGCCCAGCTGTTCGGCCCCGAGGTGGCGGAACTGGTCGATGGCGTCACCAAGCTGACCAACCTGCAACTGTCGAACGCCGGCAGCCAGCAGGCCGAGAACTTTCGCAAGCTGTTCATGGCGATGTCCAAGGACCTGCGGGTGATCCTGGTCAAGCTGGGCGACCGGCTGCACAACATGCGCACGATCAAGTCGATGTCGCCGGACAAGCAGGCCCAGAAGGCCCGCGAGACGATGGAGATCTTTGCCCCGCTGGCCGGCCGCATGGGCATGCAGTGGATGCGCGAGGAACTTGAGGACCTGTCCTTCAAGGTGCTGAACCCCGAGGCGCGCAATTCCATCATGCGCCGTTTCCTGACGCTGCAGCGCGAAACCGGCGATGTCGTCCACAAGATCACCGGCGACATCCGGCACGAACTGGAAAAGGCGGGGATCGAGGCCGATGTCTATGGCCGCGCCAAGAAGCCCTATTCGATCTGGCGCAAGATGCAGGAAAAGGACCTGGCCTTTTCCCGCCTCTCCGACATCTACGGCTTTCGCGTCATCTGCGGCTCGGTCGCCGACTGCTACCGCATCCTGGGCGTGATCCATCAGCGCTGGCGCGCGGTGCCGGGGCGGTTCAAGGACTACATCAGCCAGCCCAAGACCAACGGCTACCGGTCGATCCACACCACGGTCAGTGGCCGCGACGGCAAGCGGGTCGAGGTGCAGATCCGCACCCGCGAGATGCACGAGGTGGCCGAGGCGGGCGTCGCCGCGCACTGGTCCTACCGCGAAGGCGTGCGGGCGCAGAACCCCTTTGCCGTCGACCCGGCCAAGTGGATCGCCCAGCTGACCGAACGCCTGGACGAAGAGGACCACGACGAGTTTCTCGAGAATGTCAAACTCGAGATGTATTCCGACCAGGTGTTCTGCTTCACGCCCAAGGGCGACGTGATCCAGCTGCCCCGGGGGGCGACGCCGTTGGACTTTGCCTACGCCATCCACACCCGGATCGGGAACAGCACCGTCTCGGCCAAGATCGACGGCATCCGGGTGCCGCTGTGGACCCGGCTGAAGAACGGCCAGTCGGTCGAGATCATCACGGCGGAAGGCCAGCGCCCGCAATCCAGCTGGATCGACATCGTGGCCACGGGCCGGGCCAAGGCCGCCATCCGCCGGTCCCTGCGGGCCGAGGACCGCGGCCGCTTTGTCAAGCTGGGCCACGAACTGGCGCGCGCCGCCTTTGACCATGTCGGCAAGAAGGCCACCGACAAGGCGCTGCGCACCGCCGCAAAGATGATGGGCCTGGCCGACGAGGACGACCTTCTGGCCCGACTGGGCAGCGCCGAGATCGCCGCCCGCCGGGTGGTCGAACTGCTCTATCCCGAACTGGCCCTGGCCGAGGCCGAAGAGGTCGAGGAAAAGCGCCCCGTCGTCGGCTTGCAGGCCGATCAGGCGCTGACCCGTGCGCCCTGCTGCCAGCCGCTGCCGGGCGAACGCATCGTCGGCATTACCTATCGCGGCCGCGGCGTGGTGGCCCATGCCATCGACTGCCCCGCGCTTGAGGAATTCGAGGACCAGACCGAACGCTGGGTCGACCTGCACTGGAAGACCGGCCGCCATGCCGCGGTGAACACGGTGTCGCTGGAAGTCACCATCTCGAACGACGCGGGCGTGCTGGGGCGGATTTGCACATTGATCGGCGAGCAGAAGGCCAATATCTCGGACCTCAGGTTCACCGACCGCAAGCCGGACTTTTACCGGCTGGTGATCGACGTGGACCTGCGCGATGTCGAACATCTGCACATGGTCATGACCGCGCTCGAGGCCGAGACGGACGTGGCCCAGATCAGCCGGCACCGCGACCTGTCGCGCAAGCCCTGATCGGGTGGACTAAGGCCGGCAAATATGCCGGACGGGAAGGAAAAGGCGTTGGTATTCAAGAGGCGGGATCCGCTGGGCTGGGGGGCGTGGCTGCGCGAGCAGGTCTATCCGCGCGCCGGATTCAGGCGGGCGACGCGCTATGTGATCTACCGGATGCGCCGCCTGCCCGACCAGCCGCACCGGGTGGCCCGCGGGGTCTTTGCCGGGTCGCTGGTGGGTTTTCTGCCGCTGCCGGGAATGCAGTTCATCGCGGCCTGGCTGGCATCCCGCGCGATCAACGGCAACCTGCTGGCCGCCCTGCTGGCGACCTTCAACACCAACCCCGTGACCACCCCCTTCTTCGCCGTGCTGGCGATGACGCTGGGCCACTGGATCCTGGGCATCGAAAAGCCGCTGTCCTGGGAATACATCCGCGACGCCACCGAACAGGCGGCCAGCGACCTGTGGTTCAACGTGACCGCGCTGTTCACCTCGGACGTGACGCGGTGGGACGGGCTGATCCAGTTTTGGCACGAGATCTACTGGCCCTATTTCATCGGCGCCCTGGGGCCGGGCATCGTGCTCAGCATGATCGGCTATTACATCACCATATTCCTGGTCGAGGCCTATCAGAAGGCCCGCGCCGCCAAGGCGCATGAGCGCCGGGAAAAGCGCCACCGCCTGAAAGAGGCCGTGGCCAAGGCCGCCGCCCGGCTGAAACATCGCGGCGATCCGGACGAAACCGGGGGTGACGACGCGCCCGGTTCGCCCTAAGGTCGGGACAACGACGGCAAGGGGTAGGCAAATGCGGGGCGGCAGGCTGAGGCTGGGGGTCAACATCGACCATGTGGCGACGGTGCGCAACGCCCGTGGCAGCGCCTGGCCCGATCCCCTGCGCGCCGCCATTCTGGCCGAGACGGCGGGCGCCGACGGCATCACCGCCCACCTGCGCGAAGATCGCCGCCACATCCGCGATGCCGACATGGAGGCGCTGGCCGCCGGCATCGGCATTCCGCTGAACTTCGAATGCGCCGCGACGGATGAGATGCAGGCCATCCTCTTGCGCCTGCGCCCCCATGCCGCCTGCCTGGTGCCCGAACGGCGCGAGGAACGCACCACCGAAGGCGGGCTGGACGTCGCGGGCGACCAGAACCGCCTGGCCGACTACGTCGCGCCCCTGCGCGAGGCCGGCATCCGCGTCAGCATGTTCATCGGCCACAGCCCCGCCCAGATCGAGGCCAGCGCCCGCATCGGCGCCGCCGTGGTGGAACTGCACACCGGCCACTACAGCGACTTGCACGCCGAAGGCCGCCAGGACGAGGCCGACGCCGAACTGGCCGCGCTGCGCCGGGGCGCGACGCTGGCCGCCAGCCTGGGGCTGGAGGTTCACGCCGGCCACGGCCTGACCTACGACAACGTCGCCCCCGTCGCCGCCATCCCCGAGCTGATGGAGCTGAACATCGGCCATTTCCTGATCGGCGAGGCGATCTATCTGGGCCTCGGCCCCGCGATCGAGGAAATGCGCCGCCGGATGGACGAGGCGCGGTCGGGCGCGCGGGCCTGACGGCATGATCCTGGGCATCGGCACCGACCTGGCCAACATCGAGCGGATCGAGGCCACGCTGGCCCGTTTCGGCGACCGTTTCCGCAATCGCGTCTTCACCGAACGCGAACAGGCCAAGGCCGAACGGCGGCGCGAGACTGCATCCACCTATGCCAAGCGATGGGCGGCGAAAGAGGCCTGCTCCAAGGCGCTTGGCACCGGCCTGCGGATGGGCATCGCCTGGAAGGACATGGCGGTCAGCAACCTGCGCTCGGGCCAGCCGGTGATGCATGTGACCGGCTGGGCGGCCGAACGCCTGCGCGCCATGACGCCCGCCGGGCACGAAGCCGTGATCCACGTCACCCTGACCGACGACCACCCCTGGGCGCAGGCCTTCGTGGTGATCGAGGCGCGGCCGATCGCCGGCCCCTCCGCCTGACCCGGCCTGCCCGCGGGGCCAGACCGCTTGACTAACCCCACCCCGGCGCGCATGTAGCGGCCCGGACAGCACGAGGCAGGGCAGCACATGGCGAAGGACAAGACCGAGGGCGGGCTGATGGAGACGGTGAAGACCGTGTTCTGGGCGCTGGTGATCGCGGGCGTCTTCCGCACGCTGTTCTTCCAGCCGTTCTGGATTCCCTCCAGCTCGATGAAGGACACGCTGCTGGTCGGCGACTTCCTCTTCGTCAACAAGATGGCCTACGGCTATTCGCGCTATTCCTGCCCGTTCTCGCTGTGCCCGATCTCGGGCCGGCTGTTCGGTTCCGACCCCGAGCGTGGCGACGTGGCGGTGTTCCGCCACCCGGCCAAGGGCGACGACTTGATCAAGCGCGTCATCGGCCTGCCCGGCGACACCGTGCAGATGAAGGACGGCGTGCTGTTCCTGAACGGCCAGCAGGTGCCCCAGGAACCCGCCGGTATCTTCGAGGAACTGATGGAGCCGCAGGGCCCGATGCAGCAGCGCCCGCGCTGCGAGAACGGCCCGGTCGGCGACGGCGCCATGTGCCAGGCCTCGCGCTCGGTCGAGACGCTGCCGGGCGGCGCCACCCACAACGTGCTGAACATCGACGCCAAGGGCGCGGGCGACAACACCGATGTCTTCACCGTGCCCGAGGGGCATTACTTCGTGATGGGCGACAACCGCGACAATTCGGCCGACAGCCGCTTCAGCCTGGGCGCGGGCGGCGTGGGCTTCGTTCCGGCGGAAAACCTGATCGGCCGCGCTGATCGCATCATGTTCTCGTCGGCCGGCAGCCGGATCTGGTATTTCTGGACCTGGCGTTCCGACCGCTTCTTCAAGGCGGTCGACTGAGACCGCGGGCGATGGGGGATCCGGCGTGAGGCTATCGGCAGACCTGCAGGCCTTTCAGACCCGGATCGGGCACAGCTTTGCCCGGCCCGAGCTTCTGGTGCGCGCGGTCACCCATGCCTCGATCGGCACGCCCTCGCGCCCCGACAACCAGCGGCTGGAATTCCTGGGCGACCGCGTGCTGGGCCTGGTGATGGCCGAGGCGCTGTTTCAGGCCGACCCCGCGGCCACCGAAGGCCAGATGGCGCCGCGCTTCAACGCCCTCGTCCGCAAGGAAACCTGCGCCGAGGTCGCCCGTGACCTGGGCCTGGGCGAGGTGCTGAAGCTGGGCCGGTCGGAAATGCTGTCGGGCGGGCGGCGGAAAGAGGCCCTGCTGGGCGACGCGGTCGAGGCGGTGATCGCCGCGGTCTACCTGGATGCCGGCTTCGACGTCGCGCGCCAGCTGGTGCGACGGCTATGGGGCGACCGCATCGGCGCCGTGGCGGCCAATGCCCGCGACGCCAAGACCAGCCTGCAGGAATGGGCCCAGGCCCGCGGCATGCCGCCGCCGGTCTATCTGGAAACCGCCCGCAGCGGCCCCGACCACCAGCCCCGCTTTACCGTCCGCGTCACCCTGGACAACGGCGCCGCCGCCGAGGCCACCGCCGGCACCAAGCGCGCCGCCGAACAATCCGCCGCCCGCGACCTGCTGGACCGCGTCGAAGCCGAGGGCAAGCCCTAGTCCGGCATCCGCACCGGCACCCGGCCCTTCTGCCTCTGCCCTTCCTTGCGCGAACGTCCGGCCGAATCCCTCGGGCGCCCGCGCCCGGTTGACCGTCGCCAAGGGGCCGGCCGCGCCATCCTTTGCCCGGTCGCAATGGCAGGCAAGCGCCACCCTGCAAGCGCAACTGGCCTTTTCGGCCCGGATGCGCTATGCGCGCGGCCTGTCCCCCAGTCGAGGCCCAGATGACCACTGATACCCGCGCCGGCTTCGTTGCCCTGATCGGAGAGCCCAACGCGGGCAAGTCCACGCTTCTGAACCGCATGGTGGGGGCCAAGGTCTCGATCGTCACCCACAAGGTGCAGACCACCCGCACGCGCATCCGCGGCGTCTGCATGGCCGGGCAAAGCCAGATCGTCTTCGTCGACACGCCGGGCATCTTCCGCCCGCGCCGCCGGCTGGATCGCAGCATGGTCAAGGCCGCCTGGGGCGGCGCCGCCGATGCCGACGTGGTGGTCCTCCTGGTCGAAGCGCATCGTGGCCTGACCGAGGGCGTCCAGGCCATCATCGACCGCATCGCCGAGGAAATGCCCAAGGGCAAACCCGTCGCGCTGGCGATCAACAAGATCGACCGCGTCAAGGCCGAGGTCCTTCTGGGCCTGGCCGACAAGCTGAACCAGGCCTTCCCCTTCGCCCGCACCTTCATGATCTCGGCCGAACGCGGCCACGGGGTCGAGGCGCTGCGCGACTGGCTGGCGGGCGAACTGCCGCCCGGCCCCTGGTTCTACCCCGAGGACCAGCTGGCCGACCTGCCGATGCGGATGATCGCGGCCGAGATGACCCGCGAAAAGCTGACCCTGCGCCTGCACGAGGAACTGCCCTACCAGCTGACGGTCGAGACCGAGAAATGGGAAGACCGCGCCGACGGCAGCACCCGCATCGACCAGATCATCTATGTCGCCCGCGACGGCCACAAGGGCATCCTTCTCGGCGCGAAGGGAGAGACGATCAAGGCGATCGGCGCGGCCGCCCGCGCCGACATCGCCGAATTCCTCGGCCGTCCCGTCCACCTGTTCCTGACCGTCAAGGTCCGCCCGAACTGGCTGGAAGAGGCCGAGCGCTATTCCGAGATGGGGCTGGAGTTCAAGGACGGCGATGCCTGAACCGCGGCTCGCCTCGGGCTTCTGGGTCGCGGCCTACCTCTCCCGGCTTCAGGCCGCCGCGATCCCGGCCTACGTCACCCGCCGGGGCGACGCCACCGCCGGCGCCGTGGTGGTCAAGCTGGCCACGCTGGACGGCCAGGCCCGCGCCTTCGTCCGTCGCTGGGACCTGGTCACCGACACCCGCCGCTGGCAGGTGCTGGCCGAAGGCGACGAAGCCGCGATCGACGCCGCCCTGACGCGCGAGGCCGCGCGCGACCCCGACCTCTGGCTGATCGAGGTCGAGGACCGCCAGGGCCGCAGCCTGCTGGACCAGGACGGCCTGTCCCAAGGCTGACCCGCCGCATCCGCCCCGACCAGGGGTGACATTTCCGCGATCCGCCGGCTCCCGCCTTGATCCCGCCCCCGGCGATGCCGATCTCTGCCCGATCCAAGGTCCGCCATGACAGCCCCGAACCCCACCCCCCGATCACCGCCCCGCGACAAGGCCCGCCTGCTGCGCCAGTTCGACCGCCTGCGCAGCGGCCTGCCCTGGCTGGGCGGCAGCCTGCAATTGCTGCAATCCGACCGTGCCGCCCTGGTCCGCCTGCCGCTCTCCCTCGTCCTCATCCTGGGCGGCCTCTTTTCCTTCCTGCCCGTCCTCGGCATCTGGATGCTGCCGCTTGGCCTGATGCTGCTGGCCCTCGACATCCCCGCCCTACGCGGCCCGGTCGCGGCCCTCGTCATCCGTGCCCGCCGCTGGTGGACCCGCCGCACCCGCCGCTGACCCGGCCTTCAATCCGGCCGAAATACCCCGGGGAGCTCGAGGGGCAGCGCCCCTCGTCAGGCGACATCGGCCACAGGCGCGAACGCCGGGGTAAAACGAAAAAGGCTTGTGGCGGCAGCCGCGCAATTGCTTCACCGCCGACGGATTTTGGGGGGCTTGCCGGGCGGCAGGGCCTCTGGAACACTGGCACGATGGAATGGCGCGACGAAGGCGTGATCCTTGCCCTGCGCCCGCATGGCGAAAGCGCCGCGATCATCGAGGTCTTCACCCGCGCCCATGGGCGGCATGCGGGGGCGGTGCGGGGCGGCGCCTCGCGCCGCATGGCGCCGCACCTGCAACCCGGCACCCAGGTCCAGGCCAGCTGGACGGCACGGCTTTCCGACCACCTCGGCGCTTTCGCCGTCGAGCCGATCCGCAGCCGCGCCCATCTCATGGCCGACCGCCTGGCGCTGGCCGGCCTGTCCTCGGCCTGCGCGCTGCTGTCGATCACCCTGCCCGAACGCGAACCGTATCCGGCACTCTGGACGGCCACGATCGCCCTTCTCGACAGACTCGGCGCGGTGGACTGGCCCTCGGCCTACCTGCGGTGGGAACTGCGCCTGCTCGAGGACACCGGCTTCGGCCTCGACCTCACGTCCTGCGCCGTCACCGGCACGCGCGAGGACCTGACCTTCGTCAGCCCGCGCACCGGCCGCGCCGTCAGCCGCCAGGGCGCCGGCGACTGGGCTGACCGGCTGCTGCCCTTGCCGCCGGGGCTGGACGGCCCGAACGGCCTGGATGCCGAGGCGCTGGCGCAGGGCCTGGCGCTGGCCAGCCATTTCCTGGCCCGCGCGCTGGATACGCTGCATCCCGGCCGCCCGCTACCCGAGGCCCGCGCCCGCCTGCTGGACCTTCTGACCCGGCAGCCCTGAGTCCTCCAGCGACGGCGGATGTCGGCTTTGTGACAGACGCCCGCCGCCTGCCGGGGGCCAATGGGGCACCATGGCGACCCGCTACCTTCCCCTTGCTCTAAAGCACACCCCCACCCCGCTGGTCGAACATTTCGCCGTTCTGGCCGGGCTCGAGGCCGCCGTTCGCGGCATCCTGATCAGCGCCATGCCGCTGGCGGTCTACCAGGCGCTCGGCACCGCGCAGGCCACCTCGGCGGCCTATTTCGCGGCCGGCATCGTGGCGCTGATCTGGGGCCTGATGGTGCCCTGGGCGACACGCTTCCTGCCGCGCCGCTGGGCCTATACGACGGGTTGCCTGCTATATGTCGCCGGCATGGGCCTGGCGATCCTGGGCCAGACCTGGTCCCTGCCGCTGGCGTTGGCCTGCAATGCCATGGCCACGGCCACCACCTTCGTCTGCTTCAACGCCTATGTGCTGGACTATGTCGACCGCGAGAACCTGGGCCGCAGCCAAAGCGTCCAGATGGCCTATGCCGCCGCGCCCTGGTCGATCGGGCCGCTGACCGGGGTCTGGCTGCACGACCAGTGGGCGCCCGCCCCCTTCCTGCTGGCGGGCGGCTTCGCGCTTCTGCTGCTGGCGGTGTTCTGGGTGCTGCGGCTGGGCAACG
The DNA here is from genome assembly GCA_018058035.1 of Fuscovulum sp. Classification (GTDB taxonomy): domain Bacteria; phylum Pseudomonadota; class Alphaproteobacteria; order Rhodobacterales; family Rhodobacteraceae; genus Pseudogemmobacter. Next base: position 15,620 of record JAGPCN010000017.1, on the reverse strand, counting down.
GCAAGCAGATCCAGCGCGCCCGCGGCCCGGCGGTGAACCCGCTGGGCTACCTCGGCCGGTTCTTCCGCCAGCCCCGGCTGATCGCCGGCTGGTTCTTTGCCGTGATGCGATCCTGCGGCTGGTGGGTCTATGTCGTCTACCTGCCGATCTTCTGCGTCGAGGCGGGCCTCGGCGACAAGGTCGGCGGCATTGCCCTGTCGGTGTCGAACGCGCTCTTGTTCGCGGCCCCGGTGCTGAACCGCATCGCCCGGCGAATGAGCGTGCGGCGCTCGGTCCGCATGGCCTTCCTGGGCTGCGGCGGGCTGATGATGGCGGCGGCGCTGGTGTCCTTTCTGCCCTGGGCGACGGTCGCCATGGTCTTTGCCTCGTCCTTCTTCCTGGTGATGCTGGACGTGGTCGGCGGCCTGCCCTTCCTGATGAGCGTCAAGCCCTCCGAGCGCACCGAGATGAGCGCGGTCTATTCCAGCTTCCGCGATGTCTCGGGCATCCTGACGCCGGGGGCGGCCTGGCTGGTGCTGTTCCTGCTGCCGCTGCCGGGGATCTTTGCCGCCAGCGCCGCCGGGCTCTTGGTCAGCTGGGCGATCGCGGGACGGCTGCACCCCAGGCTGGGGGTGGAGCGCCCCTCGCGCGGCGGGGGCTGAGGGCGCGAATTTTCGACGAAAATTCGGGGGCCTCAGGCCCAGACCCGGCCGCTGCGCACCAGCCAGTCGGCACTGGCCTTCAGCGCCTCGGCGACGGGAATGAAGGTCATCCCCATCTCGCGCGTGGCGCGCAGGTTCGACACCCGCTCCAGGCGCCCCAGCTTGGGCAGGATCGCCCGGACCGAAGGATCGGTCAGCGCCAGCAGCCGGACGATGACCCTGGGCGCCTCGCGGGTGGGAATCCGGCGGGTGGGGTAAAGCGACTTGAACAGGCGCCCCACGTCGGCCAGCGTCATCGACCCGGCGGCGGCGATGTAGCGCCGGCCCGCGGTCTCGGGCCACTCCAGCGCGCGCAGGTGCATCTCGGCCACGTCGCGGACATCGACGAAGGGAAAGCCGATGGGCGGCAGCATCGGGTCGCGGCCCTTCAGGATGCGCAGCATCAGGTCCAGCGAGGATCCGAACTGCCCGTCCAGCGGCGGGCCGACCACCAGGCCGGGGTTGATCGTGGTCAGCGCCAGGCCCGCCTGCTTCGCCTGTGCCCAGGCCGCCCGTTCGGCCAGCGTCTTCGACTTGGCGTAGGCCGTGGTCCCGGGTCGCGTGGTGTCGCACCAGTCGTCTTCATCCTGCAGGGCATCCTTGCCCTCGTTCAGCACCGCAACGGTCGAGGAGGTCAGCACCGCCCGCCCGACCCCGGCCGCCTGCGCCGCCTTCAGCACCCGAAGGGTGCCCTCGACCGCCGGGCGGATCAGAGCCTGTTCGTCCCTGGGCTGCGACAGCGGAAACGGCGAGGCGCAGTGGATCAGCGCGCCGGCCCCGGCCATCGCCTGCTCCCAACCCTCGTCGCGTTCCAGGTCGGCGGGGTGAAAGCTCAGCCGGTCCAGCGCGGCGGGGTCCGCCAGCTGAGGCGCCAACGCGGCGCGCACCTCGTCAGCACGGTCCAGGCTGCGCAGGGTGCCGCGCAAGCTGTGCCCCCGGTTCAGCGCCGCAAGCGCGATATGCTTGGCGATGAACCCGGAAACGCCGGTCAGGACGATGGTTTCGGGCATCGGAACGCCTTTCGGATCAGGGAGAGAGCGGCACGAATTCCATGGTAAAGCCCTGCTGGTCGGTCAGCGTCAGGTAGCCGATGCCGACGCCCGAATGGGTGGCCCGCGCCAGACCGGCAAAGAACGCCTGTTCGGCGGGCAGGTCGTCGCAGGCCATCTCGGTCGCAGTGACGTCGCGGATCATGTCGACCGGAAAGGGTTCGCGGATCACGCGGCCCGACCAGCTGTTGCAGGGCGCCTGGCCGAAGGCGGCCGTGCCATCCCGGGAATAGGCCAGCGTGGCGGTGGCGGCAAAGGGCTGGCCGTCCAGCGCGACCAGCTTCCAGTAGTAGGGCCGGAACGGAGGCTCGGCGGGCAGGCAGGCCGCCAGGACAAGAACGGCAGGCAGAAGGCGGCGCATGGGGACCCCCCGGCTGTTTGCCAAAGGGTGCCACGCCGCGGCCTGGCGGGGCAACGAATTTTCGACGAAAATTCGGGCCCGCTCAGTCCAGCAGGCGCCGCGCGATGACCTGGGCCTGAATCTCGGCGGCCCCTTCGAAGATGTTCAGGATGCGGGCATCGCAGAGGATGCGGCTGATCCGGTATTCCAGCGCGAACCCGTTGCCGCCGTGGATCTGCAGCGCGTTGTCGGCACTGGCCCAGGCGACGCGGGCGCCCAAGAGTTTTGCCATCCCGGCCTCAAGATCGCAGCGCTTGTCGTGGTCTTTCTGCCAGGCGGAGAAGTAGGTCAGCTGGCGGGCGATCATGATTTCCACCGCCATCATCGCCAGCTTTCCGGCGATGCGCGGAAACTCGATCAGCGGGCGCCCGAACTGCTTGCGGTCCAGCGCGTATTGCATGCCGGTTTCCAAGGCCGACTGCGCCACCCCGATCGCCCGCGCCCCGGTCTGGATGCGCGCCGACTCAAACGTCTGCATCAGCTGCTTGAAGCCCTGCCCCTCGACCCCGCCGAGAAGGTTCTCGGCCTTGACCTTGAAGCCGTCGAAGGCCAGCTCGTATTCCTTCATGCCGCGATAGCCCAGCACCTCGATCTCTCCGCCGGTCATGCCGGGGGTGGGGAAGGGGGCCTCGTCGGTGCCGGGGGTCTTTTCGGCCAGGAACATCGACAACCCGCGATAGTCGGTCGTGTCGGGGTTGGTGCGGGCCAGCAGCGTCATCACATGGGTGCGCGCGGCATGGGTGATCCAGGTCTTGTTGCCGGTCACCTCCCATCCCTCGTCGGTCTTCACCGCGCGGGTGCGCAAGGACCCAAGGTCGGACCCGGTGTTCGGTTCGGTGAAGACGGCGGTGGGCAGGATTTCCCCGCTGGCGAGTTTCGGCAGCCACTGCGCCTTTTGTTCCGCCGTGCCGCCGCACAGGATCAGCTCGGCCGCGATTTCGCTGCGGGTGCCAAGGGAACCGACGCCGATGTAGCCGCGCGACAGTTCTTCCGACACCACCACCATCGAGGCCTTGGACAGGCCGAAGCCGCCGAATTCCTCGGGGATGGTCAGGCCGAAGACGCCCATCTCGGCCAGTTCGCCGATGACCTCCATCGGGATCAGTTCGTCCTTCAGGTGCCAGTCGTGGGCGACGGGAATCACCTTTTCGTCGGCATAGCGGCGGAACTGGTCGCGGATCATCTCCAGCTCTTCGTCCAGGCCCGTGGCACCAAAGGTGGCGCGGCCGTGGTTGTCGCGCATGCAGGCGACAAGAGCCATGCGGGCGGCACTGGTGTTGCCCTGCGCCATCAGCTGCGCCGCGGCGGGGCCGGGCGTCCACGAGAGGCCCAGGTCGGCCAGGCGGGCGGTTTCGCCCTGGCTCATCGGGATGCCGCCGGCGATCTGGTTCAGGTATTCGCCAAAGCCGATCTGCAGGATCAGGGCCTCGATCTCGCCGAACCGGCCCGCGGTCTGCAGCCGCCCGGCCCAGGCATCCAGCTGACGCAGCGCCTCGACATAGGTAGCCAGCCAGGACAGCGTGTGCGCGGCGAACTGGTGTTCCTCCATCGCGGCCGAAGACACCTTGCCGCCAGCGCTGACCAGGCTGCGCAGCGCCTCGCGGCCGGCAGTGAACAGGCCCTCGACCTCGGGCAGGGCGGCGGCTGTCAGGGCACGCAGATCGGCAAGTGCGGGAGAGGCGGGCATCGGCTGGCCATCATGCGGCATGAACGGGCTCCGGGTCGGATTCTGCATCTGCGAAGGAATAGGGGCTTCGCATTCGCAGCGCAACATCCTTTCGCCGGAAAACGGCGCGGTGAATGAAAGTGTCGCGGCCGATTTACGAGACCGCGCCGCAGGCCTCGACGATCTCGGGCAGGGCGGCGGCGGGAACCACCTCGAATTCGACCCGATAGAGGCGCGCGTCGCCCTGCCAGGCCTCGAAGGTCCAAAGCCCGGGATCCAGTTCGGATTCGCTGTCGAAGCGGAAGAAGGCGATCGATTCGCGGCTGTCCGAGATGAACGTCTCCCAGGTCTCGGCCCGGCTGCGGCCGGGGCGGGTGACGCGCGCCTCGACCGCCGCGCCGGACCAGCCGGGGGCAGCCAGGGCCTTGACGCCAAAGGCCAGGCCGATGGCGGCGGGCACCACCTGGCGGTCAGGCCAGTGAAAGCGGATTTCGCTGGTGGGAACGTGGATCCAGCCGGAATCGGTGCCGGGTGCCGGCATCCGGTCCATCGACTGCAAGGCACAGAACACGCCGACCGAGATGTCGGCCAGTGCCGACCCATGGATCGGCGGCGCAGGGTCGGCCAGCGCCGGGGTGGCGAACAGGCACAGCAGGGCGGTGCGAAGCGGGATCATGCCGGCTCCTTCGGAACGGGGGCGGGCTGCGGCGCCAGCGACAGGAAGTTGCAATCGGGCCCGAGCCCGGGCAGGCGCGACGGCGGCACGACATCGAACTCGATGGCGTAAAGCTGCTGCGCCCCGTCCCAGGCCTCCAGCCGCCAGAGCCCGGTGACCAACTCGTCCGCGACGTCGAAGGAAAACCCGCGCATCCTGCGTTCGCCGGCCACGACGTCGGTGTACCAGATGTCCGGTGCGTCAGAGCCGGGGCGCCAGGTCTCCATCCGGGCCTGGACATGGTCGCGGTCGCTGGTCACGACCAGCCCGAACGACATGCCCAGCAAGGCCGGAACCTCTTGCTGGCGCAGGCGGAACACCGGCTCGCCTTCGAAGATGTTGACATAGCCAAGCCGGGTGTCGGGCGCGGACTCGCGGCTGGCGATCTCGGGCTGGCAGTAGATGCCGTAGTCCATCAGCGTCACTCCCGGCGCCAGTCGCGGTGCCGCCGGGTCGGCCGCGGCCGGAAGCGCGGCAAGAACGGCCAGTGCCAGGACGGCCATCGGGGCAGGAAACGCTTGCATCGGGCAAGCAAAGCACGCGGGCCCGGCGGCTTCAATACCGGCCATCGCCGCCAGGCCTTTCGCCGGGGCCGCCGGCCTGCCAGAAAGGCACGGAAGGCAGGGGGACGCGATGCTGGCAGGCCTGGAGACAGAGGCCGTGGCGGCCGCGGCGGCGGTGACGCTGGTCGCGGGCTTCGTCAAGGGCGCGGTGGGCTTTGCCATGCCGCTGATCATGGTGTCGGCCTTTTCGGCCTTTCTGCCGCCCGAGGTGGCGCTGGCCGGGCTGATTCTGCCGACGCTGGCCACCAACCTTTTGCAGGCCTTTCGCCAGGGCTGGCGCCCGGCGCTGCAGACCGCGCAGACCTACCGCCGCTTCCTGATCGCCACGGTGGTCTTCATCGTCGTCTCGGCACAGGTCTTCGACCTGATCCCGCGCCTGGCCTACCTGTTGCTTCTGGGGCTGCCGGTGACGGCCTTTGCGCTGCTGCAACTGGCGGGCGTGCCGCTGGCGATGCCGCTGCGGCACCGCAACCGGGCCGAGTGGGGGCTGGGGGTCATCGGAGGGCTATACGGCGGGGTTTCGGGCATCTGGGGGCCGCCGCTGCTGGTGTTCCTGCTGTCGACCGGTGTTGCCAAGACCGAGATGGTGCGCGCCCAGGGTGTGGTCTTCCTGATCGGCGCGATCGCGCTGCTGGCGGCGCATCTGGGCACCGGGCTGGCCAACGGTGAGCGGCTGGCCTTTTCGGCCCTCATGGTGGTGCCGGCGATGGCCGGCATGCTGGCCGGCTACCGGGTGCAGGACCGGCTGGACCAGGCGGTGTTCCGGCGCTGGACGCAGGGATTGCTGGTACTGACGGGGCTGAACCTGGTGCGGCAGGCGCTGCTGTAACCGACGGTGAAGCAATAGCGCGGCTGCCGCCGCAAGCCTTTTTAGTGGAGGCTGATGCTGCGCCGGGTGGCCGCTGTCGCCTGACGAGGGGCCCTGCCCCTCGAGCTCCCCGGGGTATTTGGACCAGAATGAAGCTCATGCCCCTTCAGTCCGGTGCAAGTACCCCGGGGGGTTTGCGGGGCTGGCCCCCCATCGCCCGAGGAGGAGCGCGCAAGCGCGACGACGAGAGGAAAGGCTTCGCCGTCAGGCGACGATTGCTTCACCGCCGGCGGGATCAGCCAATGGCGGCGGCCTTCACGTCTTCGTCGATGAAGGGCACATACTGGCCAAAGTTCTTCGAGAACATCTCGACCAGCTTGCGCGCCTGGGCGTCGTAGGCGGCCTTGTCGGTCCAGGTCTCGCGCGGGTTCAGCAGGCGGGCGTCCACGCCTTGCGCGGCCACCGGCACTTCGAAGCCGAAGTTCGGGTCGCGGCGGAACTCGGCGCCGTTCAGCGAGCCGTCCAGCGCCGCCGTCAGCAGCGCACGGGTGGCCTTGATCGGCATGCGCTTGCCGGTGCCGTAGGCGCCGCCGGTCCAGCCGGTATTGACCAGCCAGCAGGTCGCACCGGTCTTCAGGATCTTTTCCTGCAAGAGCTTGCCATAGACCTCGGGTCGGCGCGGCATGAAGGGCGCGCCGAAGCAGGTCGAGAAGGTCGGCGTCGGTTCGGTGATGCCGCGTTCGGTGCCTGCGGCCTTCGAGGTGAAGCCGGACAGGAAGTGGTACATCGCCTGGGCCGACGACAGGCGGGCGATCGGCGGCAGCACGCCGAAGGCGTCGCAGGTCAGCATGACGACATGTTTCGGATGCCCGCCAAGGCCGGTGGCCGAGGCGTTCGAGATCGCCTCCAGCGGATAGGCGCAGCGGGTGTTCTCGGTCAGGCTGCGGTTGGCGAAATCCAGTTCCAGGGTTTCGGGGTCGAAGACCATGTTCTCCACCACGGTGCCGAAGCGGTGGGTGGTGGCGTGGATCTCGGGCTCGGCCTCGGGGTTCAGGTCGATGGTCTTGGCGTAGCAGCCGCCTTCGAAGTTGAAGATGCCGCGGTCGGACCAGCCGTGTTCGTCATCGCCGATCAGGGTGCGGTCCGGGCTGGCCGACAGCGTGGTCTTGCCGGTGCCCGAAAGGCCGAAGAACACCGCCGCGTCGACCGGGTTGCCGATGGCATGGTTGGCGCTGCAGTGCATCGCCATCACGCCCTTGCCGGGCAGGATGTAGTTCAGGATGGTGAAGACCGATTTCTTGTTCTCGCCGGCATAGGCGGTGTTGCCGATCAGCACGGTCTTTTCGTCGAAGTTCAGCGCGATCACCGTATCGGTGCGGCAGCCGTGGCGGGCCGGGTCGGCCTTGAACGACGGGCAGTTGATGATCGTCCATTCCGGGGCGAAGCTGTCCAGTTCCGCGCGCGCCGGGCGGCGCAGCAGGTGGCGGATGAAGAGGCCGTGCCAAGCCAGTTCGGTCACCATGCGCACGTCGACTCGGTGCACCGGGTCGGCGCCGGCGTAGAGGTCCTGCACGAAAAGCTCGCGCCCCTTGATATGGGCCAGCATGTCGGCCTTGAGCCGGGCAAAGGCGTCGGGTGACATCGGGGCGTTGTTTTCCCACCAGATCGTGCCTTCGACCGAGGGCGTGCGGACGACGAACTTGTCCTTCGGGCTGCGGCCGGTGAACTGGCCGGTGGTGCAGAGGAAGGCGCCGCCCTGGCCCAGACGGCCTTCGCCGTTGCGGATGGCGGCCTCGACCAGGGCGGGCTCGATCAGGTTGTAGTGGACGCTGCCCGCACCGACGATGCCCTGATGTTCCAAAGTCCGGTTGGGGTTCACGCGCCCTTCGATCATCCTGCAAGCTCCTGATGACGTCCCGCCGCCGCGGGGCCGATTTCAATTCGAGGAATGGCGCCCGGGCCAATGGGTGCCGGGAAGGGCCGGAAAGGCGCCTTCGTCACATGCCTATAACATGCGGAAATCCCACGGGAACAGGCCGCTTTGGCACAGTTAGCGCAACCAGCTTCAGGTTAGCGCAACCAATTGCGCCCCCGGGGCCGGACTGAGACATATTAGTCATTGGTTGGGGAATTTCGGGTTCCCTGACCCCATGGAAGGCCGGGGTGATTCGCTTTTGTGTTGATTCCCCGGCCGCCTTTGCAGAGAATGGCGGAAAAACATAACCAGAGCAGGACCAATCGACATGTCGCGCATCGCCCTTGTGGACGACGACAGGAACATCCTGACGTCCGTCTCGATGACCCTTGAAGCCGAGGGCTTCGAGGTGGAAACCTACAACGACGGCCAGTCGGCCCTCGATGCCTTCAACCGCCGTCTGCCCGACATGGCGGTGCTGGACATCAAGATGCCCCGGATGGACGGCATGGACCTGCTGCAGAGGCTGCGGCAGAAGACCACCATGCCGGTGATCTTCCTGACCTCGAAGGACGACGAGATCGACGAGGTCCTGGGCCTGCGGATGGGCGCCGACGACTATGTGAAAAAGCCCTTCAGCCAGCGTCTGCTGGTCGAACGCATTCGCGCCCTTCTGCGCCGGCAAGAGGCGATCGTCACCGGAGAGGCGCCGGTGACCGAGGAAAACAAGATCATGGAGCGGGGCAGCCTGCGGATGGACCCGCTGCGCCACGCGGTCAGCTGGAAGGGCCGCGACGTTTCGCTGACCGTGACTGAATTCCTGCTGCTGCAGGCGCTGGCGCAGCGCCCCGGCTTTGTCAAAAGCCGCGACCAGCTGATGGACGTGGCCTATGACGACCAGGTCTACGTCGACGACCGCACCATCGACAGCCACATCAAGCGGCTGCGCAAGAAGATGCGTTCGGTCGACGAAGATTTCTCGGCCATCGAAACCCTGTACGGGATCGGCTACCGCTACAACGAAGAGTGACGGCCAGCATGACCGCCGCGCCGCGCATCGCGATGGACGACCCCAGGCCCCGCAAGACCGGAGAGGTCTTGCTGGGCGAAGACTGGGTATCGCCCGACGCCACCGTCGAGGAACTGCGCGAGACCCGCACGCGCGGCGGGCTGGTCTCGCTGAACCGCAGTCCGCTGGCGCGAAAGATCATCATCTTCAACATGATGGCGCTGGTGATCCTGGTCGCCGGGGTGCTGTTCCTGAACCCGTTCCGCGACAGCCTGGTGGTACAGCGCGAAGCGGGGCTGGTGCGCGAGGCCGAGCTGATCGCCGACATCTTCGAGGCGCAGATCCAGCCGCAGACCCCCGGCTTTGACTATGGCGCAGCGCTGGACCGGGTGGACCTGGGCGCCGGGGTCGAGGCCTTTGTCTTCGACACCACCGGCGGCCTGCTGGCCAGCCGCGTCGGCCCGCCCTTGGCCGAGGGCGACCAGAACGGCGACGTGCGGTCTACCGTGATCACCGATTTCCTGAACGCGGTCTGGTCGGGCGTGTCGGGGGTGCTGACCTTCGGCGCCGAGGAACCCGCCAAGATCGACGGCCCGGCGCTGGCCCGCCGCGTCTTTCCCGAAGCCCGCGCCGGCGAGACCAGCGCCAACACCGGCCGCGGCGCCGATGGCGGCACGCTGTTTTCCGTGGGCACTCCGATCTGGTCGGCGGGCGAGGTTCTGGGTGTGGTCGCCCTGACCAGCGCCGAGGGCGAGATCGACCGTCTGGTCCGCTATGAACGCGAACAGATCCTGCAGATGTTCGTGGTGGCGCTGCTGGTGTCGATCGGCCTCAGCCTGGTCCTGGCCTCGACCATCGCCAACCCGCTGTCCGACCTGGCCGCCGCGGCCGAGATCGGGCGCGACCGCGACCAGCGCAAGGTCAGCCCCGGCCGCGTCCGCATTCCCGACCTGGCCGCCCGGCCTGACGAAATCGGACGCCTGTCGGTTGCCATGCGCGGCATGGTCGCCGCGCTCTACGACCGGATCGACGCCAACGAACAATTCGCCGCCGACGTCGCGCATGAGATCAAGAACCCGCTGGCCTCGTTGCGCTCGGCCGTGGGATCGCTGCGCTTCGTCAAGAAGGAAGATCACCGCGAAAAGCTGCTGGATGTCATCGAACATGACGTGCGCCGGCTGGACCGGCTGGTCAGCGACATCTCGAACGCCTCGCGGCTGGACAGCGAACTGGTCAAGGAGGAGGAGGAAGAGTTCAACCTTCTCAAGACCCTGTCCAGCATCAGCCAGTACCTTGGCCAGCAGGCCGCCGAAAAGGGCGTGGACTTCATCACCGACCTGCCGGCCGAACAGATCCTGATCCGCGGCCTTGAGGCGCGTCTGGCGCAGGTCTTCGTCAACCTGATCACCAACGCGATTTCCTTCTGCGACGAAGGCGACGCGGTGCGGGTCTGGGCACGGCGTCGCGACAATCGCGTGCTGGTGGTGGTCGAAGACACCGGCCCCGGCATCCCCGAACAGGCGCTGACCAAGGTGTTCAAGCGGTTCTACAGCGACCGTCCGCCCACCCACTTTGGCAACAACTCGGGCCTGGGCCTGTCGATCTCGAAGCAGATCGTCGAAGCGCATGGCGGCGTGATCTGGGCCGAGAACATCCGCCCCACTGCCGCCGACGTGACCAGCGAACCGCTGGGCGCCCGCTTCGTCGTCGGCCTGCCGGTGTGACCGGGGCGGCGGCGTCAGCCGACGGCCCGCTGATCCTGCACGCGACCTGCGTTGCCGCCCATGGCCGCGGCCTGCTGATCCTGGGGCCCTCGGGCGCGGGCAAGTCGGCGCTGGCCCTGCAGATGATCGCGATGGGCGCGCGCCTGGTCGCCGACGACCGGACCGAGGTCACCGCCACCGCGCAGGGCCTGGTCGCCCGCTGTCCCTCCGCCCTTGCGGGCCTGATCGAGGCGCGCGGCATCGGCATCCTGCATGCCGACCCTCTGGACCAGGCGCCGTTGGCCCTGGTGGCCGACTTGGGCCAGCAGGAAGCTGACCGCCTGCCCCCCCGCCGCACGATCACGATCCTGGGACAGGGGCTTCCGCTTGTGCTGGGCAGGCGCGATAACCATTTTCCTGCCGCACTGATGGTCTATCTTCAGGGTGGCAGACAGGATTGACGGCGGACATGGCGCAGGACCCCGCAACGGAACACCGGCTGGTGCTGATCACCGGGCCTTCGGGCGCCGGGCGGTCGACCGCGATCCATGTGCTTGAAGACCTGGGATACGAGGGCATCGACAACATCCCGCTGACGCTGGTGCCGCGGCTTCTGGACGGCCCGCCGCTGGGGCGCCCGATCGCGCTTGGGCTGGACGCGCGCAACCGCGACTTCAATACCACTGCCCTGATCGAGCTGATCGACAGCCTGACCCGCGACCCCCGCGTCACGCTCGAGGTGCTGTATCTGGACTGCGCGCCGGCCGAGCTGATCCGCCGGTTTTCCGAAACCCGCCGCCGCCACCCGCTGGCCCCCGACGAGACCCCCGCCGAGGGGATCGAGCGCGAGGTCGACCTGCTGGCGCCGATCCGGGTGCGCGCCGACCACCTGATCGACACCACCGACCTGTCGCCGCACGACCTGAAGGCCGACATCGCGCGCTGGTTCGATCCGGGCCGCTCGGGGCGGCTGGCGGTCTCGGTGCAGTCGTTCAGCTACAAGCGCGGGGTGCCGCGCGGCGTCGACATGATCTTTGACTGCCGCTTTTTGGCCAATCCACATTGGGACGCGGCCCTGCGCCCGCTGGACGGGCGCGACCCGCGCGTGGCCGCCTTTGTCCGCGCCGACCCGCGATTCGATGAATTCTTCCGCCGGTTGCGCGACCTGTTGCTGATGCTGCTTCCCGCGCATCTGGAGGAGGGCAAGGCCCACCTTGCCATCGGTTTCGGCTGTACCGGAGGGCAACACCGTTCGGTTGCCGTAGCGGAAATGCTGGGGGCGGCCCTTGCAGAAGCCGGTTGGCCGGTGTCAAAACGTCACCGGGAACTGGAACGCAAGGGCGCCGCAATCGCCCCCGCTGACAAGGTGTCTGCCGCTTGATCGGGATCGTCATCGTCGCCCACGGGGGTCTGGCGCGGGAATATCTTTCCGCGGTCGAACACGTCGTCGGCAAGCAGGACGGCATGCGCGCCATCGCCATCGAGGACGACCACGACCGCGCCCAGAAACAGGCCGAGATCATCGCCGCCGCCGCCGCCGTCGACCAGGGCATGGGCGTGGTGGTGGTGACCGACATGTTCGGCGGCAGCCCGTCCAACCTGTCGCTTCCCGCCTGTGCCGCTTCGGGGCGGCGCATCCTTTACGGCGCGAACCTGCCGATGCTGATCAAGCTGGCCAAGTCGCGCGACCTGCCGGTGCCCGAGGCGGTCTCGGCCGCGCTGGACGCGGGGCGCAAGTACATCAACAGCCTGGACCTGGGCGATGGGGCCTGAGGAACGACCGATGACCAGCCGAACCCTTCGCATCGTCAACGAAAAGGGCCTGCACGCCCGCGCTTCGGCCCGTTTCGTCGAGGTGGTCGAGGCGCACGAGGCCCGCGCCACCGTCGCCAAGGACGGGATGGAGGTTTCGGGCGATTCCATCATGGGCCTGCTGATGCTGGCCGCCTCGCGCGGGACGACGATCGACGTCACGACCAGCGGCCCGCAGGCGGAGAAACTTGCCGATGCGCTGGAGGCCCTTGTTGCGGCCCGCTTCGGAGAGGATTATTGAGCGATGATGCCCCGCCCCCTTCCGGGGCCGAGGCTGGGGATCGCCAGGACGTGACCGAACAGACCCAGATCGCCCCCGAGGCGACGACGCTGGCCCCCCTGCGGCCAGAGCGCCAGTACGACATGCGGCGCCTGTCCTATGCCGGCACGTTCAAGAATCCGTTCAAGGCCGGCACAATCCGCGCCATCGAATGGATGACCGCCAAGGTTCAGCTTCTGCGCCTGATCCGCAGCTTCGAGAAGTCGGGCGCCCCCTTCGGCGCTCCGTTCTGGCCCAAGGCGATCCGTCACATGGGCATCCGCATCGACACGCCGCCCGAAGAGATCGCCCGGATTCCGGCGACCGGCCCGGTCGTGGTGGTGGCGAACCACCCCTCGGGCCTGGTCGACGGGATGGTGATGGCCGAGATGGTCAACCGCGTCCGCTCCGACTTCAAGATCCTGACCCGCAGCCTGTTGACCGGCATCCCCGAGGTTGAGGAATTCATGATTCCCGTGCCCTTCCCGCACGAGGAGAACGCCCGCGAACTGGGCCTGCAGATGCGCGACGAGACGATGAAGCACCTGAAGGCCGGAGGGGTGATCATCCTGTTCCCCGCCGGCAAGGTGGCGATGTCGCCCGGCTGGTGGGGACCCGCGGTCGAAGGCGAATGGAACGTCTTCACCCACAAGATCGTCCGCCAGACCGGGGCGACGATCCTGCCGATCTATTTCGCCGGCCAGAACTCCCGTGCGTTCCAGATCGCCAACCAGCTGAGCGACACCCTGCGCCAGGGCCTGCTGTTGTATGAAATCAGGCGCTGCCTGTTCAAGCCGCAGCGCCCGGTGATCGGCGAACCGATCCCCGCGAGCGAGCTGAAGAACTGGGAAGGCAACCCCCGCGGCTTCCTGGCCTGGCTGCGCGAGCATACGCTGGCGCTGGGAAGATGAGCCCCTCCTCGTTCGACTGCGTCTCCTCGTCGGAGCGCGCCCCGCGAGGAGTGACGAAGTCATCGACGAGCCGCCCCTAGCGCGTCGGCACCGGCACCTCGCCGCGGTAATCATAGAACCCCCGCTGCGTCTTGCGGCCCAGCCACCCCGCCTCGACATATTTCGTCAGCAGCGGGCAGGGCCGGTACTTGGTGTCCGCCAGCCCCTCGTGCAGCACGTTCATGATCGCCAGGCAGGTGTCCAGCCCGATGAAATCCGCCAGCTCCAGTGGCCCCATCGGGTGATTGGCGCCCAGCTTCAGTGACTCGTCGATCGACTTCACGTTGCCCACGCCTTCATAGAGCGTATAGACCGCCTCGTTGATCATCGGCATCAGGATGCGGTTGACGATGAAGGCCGGGAAATCCTCGGCCGAGGCGGCGGTCTTGCCCAGCTTGCGCACCACCTCGTGCAGCGTGTCCCAGGTGTCCTGGTCGGTGGCGATGCCGCGGATCAGCTCGACCAGCTGCATCACCGGCACCGGGTTCATGAAGTGGAACCCCATGAACTTTTCCGGCCGGTCGGTGCGGCTGGCCAGCCGGGTGATCGAGATCGACGAAGTGTTCGAGGTCAGAATCGTCGCCGGCGCCAGATGCGGCAAGAGGTCGTCGAAGATCTTCTGCTTGACCGTCTCGCGTTCGGTCGCGGCCTCGATGATCAGGTCGGTCGGCCCCAGGTCGGCCAGCACCAGCGTGGTGCGGATGCGCGCCAGCGCGGCAGCCCTGTCCTCGGCGCTGATCTTTCCGCGGCTGGCCTGGCGGTCCAGGTTCTTCTCTATGGTGGCCAGTGCCTTTGCCAGGCTGTCCGCGCTGATGTCGTTCAACAGCACGTCGTAGCCCGCAAGCGCGAAGACATGGGCGATGCCGTTGCCCATCTGTCCCGCCCCCACGATGCCCACCGTCCGGATATCCATGCCTGCCTCCGCTCCGTGCCGGGCGAAACCTTACGGTTCCCACCGGGGCAGGGCAAGGGCGCGCAAGCCGCGCGGAAAACGCTTCGACTTCTCTGCAAAGGCCCGGGTTTAGTCGTTTGGAAAGCCTTCTGAGGCAACCTGTCCCTGGGTGTGAGACTACATGGGTGGCTGTGATGGCATTCGTTCAACCGGGCGATGGGGCGCTAGACTATTTTCCGTGTCATTATGGGGCGTCCCGGCTGACGTTCCGCGGGCCGCGGCGCGATCTGACGGGGGAATACCTTGTCGCGCTTGGCGGCACCGAAACCTATGGGCGCTTCATCATCGCGCCTTTCCCGGCATTGGTCGAAGAGAACCTCGGCATACCGATGGCCAACCTGGGCAGTCAGAACGCCGGGCCAGACCTCTATCTGGCCGATCGCGCCACGCTGGACGTGGCGGCCGAGGCGCATCTGGCGGTGGTGCAGCTGACCGGGGCGCAGAACATGACCAACCGCTACTACACCGTGCATCCGCGCCGCAACGACCGCTTCATCGCAGCCTCGCCGCTGTTGCGCTCGATGTACCGCGAGGTGGATTTCACCGAGATCCACTTTACCCGGCACCTGGTGTCGGTGCTGGCCTCAAAGGGGCCGGACCGCTTTGCCCCGATCGCGGAAGAACTGCGCGCGTTGTGGGTGCAGCGGATGAAGGCGGTGCTGTCGCGCCTGCCGCAGCGTCGGGTGCTTTTGTGGATGGCAGACCAGGCGCCGCCCGCGGCCGGGCAGGGCGCCATCGAGGGGCCGCAGCCCTGGCTGGTCGACCGCGGCATGATCGAGGCGCTGCGCCCGCTGGCCTCGGCGGTGGTCGAAGCGGTGACAAGCCTGACGGCCCGGGCCGAAGGTCTGGGCTCGATGCGATTCAGCCCGGCCGAGGAAGCGGCGGCGCAAGGCCTGCCGGGCAGCGCGGCGCATCACGAGGCCGCGCTGGCGCTTCTGCCGGTGATTGAACGGCTGCTCTAGGCGGCCGGGTTCCGTAGGATGGGCGGTCCTGCCCATCCGACGGTCGCGGGTCACAGTTTTCCGGTCAGCTCCGGCACGGCCTGGAACAGGTCGGCCACCAGGCCGTAGTCGGCGACCTGGAAGATCGGGGCCTCTTCGTCCTTGTTGATGGCGACGATGACCTTGCTGTCCTTCATC
>JAGPCN010000224.1 GCA_018058035.1 Fuscovulum sp. | reverse complement strand
ATCAAGCGCAAGACCGGCGCGCGCGGCCTGCGGTCGATCATGGAGGATATCCTGCTGGACACCATGTTCGAACTGCCGGGCATGGGGAACGTCTCCGAGGTTGTGGTGAACGAAGAAGCGGTGAACGCCGGGGCAAAGCCGCTTCTGGTGCACACCGAGCCGAAGAAGAAGGAACCGGCGGCGGCGGGCTGAGGCCCGACCCGACGCTGCATTGGCGCCGCCCCCCCCGGGGCGGCGTTTCGCATTGGAGGGACACGTCATGATCACCCGCCTTTCCACCGGATCGACCTGGGAGCCCAGGATCGGCTATGCCCGCGCCGTGGTGGCGGACGGTTGGGCCTTCGTTTCGGGCACCACCGGCACCGACCATGCGACGGGCGAGATTCCGGCCTCGGTGGTGGACCAGTGCGTGCTGGCGCTGCGGATCATCGGGGCCGCGCTGGAGCGGGCAGGGGCAGGCTTTGCCGATGTCGTCCGCGTCCATTACATCCTGCCCGACCGGTCCGATTTCGAACCCTGCTGGCCGATCCTTTCTGCCACGTTCGGCGCTAACCCGCCGGCGGCGACGATGATCGAGGCCGGGTTGATCGACCCCCGCCACCGGATCGAGATCGAGGTGACCGCCCGCCTTCCCGGCTGACCGGGCCGGTGAAGCAATCGAGCGGCTGCCGCCGCAAGCCTTTTTTGTGGGGGCTGGCGTCGGTTGCCTTGGCCGCTGTCGCCTGACGAGGGGCGCTGCCCCTCGAGCTCCCCGGGGTATTTTCACCAGAATGAAGCCCAAGCTCCTTTAGTCCGGTGCAAGTACCCCGGGGGGTTTGGGGGGCTGGCCCCCCATCTGCCGAGGAGGAGGCAGCTGCCGACGACGAGAGGAAAGACTTGCGGCGCATGCCGCTCTGCTGCTTCACGCCGGTTGTCATCGCGGCCACTGGACCTTGTCGTTGCAATCGGCCATACCCTTGCCAGACGAACGGAGGCCCTGCGATGTATTTCCTCAAGCGCCTGCTGACCTGGTGGAACAGCCAGACCATCGGCACCCAGATCTTCACGGCCCGCAAGGGCCGCAAGGTGGGCGAGGATGATCAGGGCAATGCCTATTACCAGACCGCCGACGGAAAGCGCCGCTGGGTGATCTACAAGGGCGAGATGGAAGCCAGCCGGGTGCCGCCCGACTGGCATGGCTGGCTGCACTTTACCTGGGATCAGCCGCCCAGTCAGGCGCCGCTGGCGCACAAGCCCTGGGAAAAGCCGCACCACGAGAACCTGTCGGGCAGTGAACTGGCCTATGCGCCACCCGGTTCGATCCGCCGGTCGCAGCCGGTCGACCGGCGCGACTACGAGGCCTGGCAGCCCGAGTGATGGCTGGAACGCGGGCAGAGATCGCCACCGGCGCTGCGGTTCTGGTCGTTGCCGCAGCCTTTGCGGTCTATGCCGCAAGGGGGGCGGGCCTGACCGCCATGCGGGCAGACAGCTATCCGCTGACCGCCAGCTTTCGGGCCGTCGACGGCATTTCGGCGGGCTCCGACGTGCGCCTGGCGGGGCTGAAGGTCGGCACCATCACGTCGTTGACGCTGAACCCCGCCACCTTCATGGCCGACGCGGTGATCGACGTCCGTTCCGATATCCGGCTGCCGACCGACAGCGCCATCCTGATCTCGTCCGAGGGTCTGCTGGGGGGCAACTTCGTCGAGATCATGCCCGGCGGCGCGCTGGAAAACCTGGAGCCGGGCGCCGAGATCGAGGATACCCAGGGGTCGGTGTCGTTGGTGTCGCTGTTGATGAAGTTCGTCGGCGCCCAGTCCGATACGCCTGCGGGCGACGGGGCCACGCCGTGAGGGCACTGGCCGCCGCGCTGTGCCTGGCCGCCCTGCCCGCCGGGGCTCAGGAATTCGCCGAAGCGCCGGGGGGCGTGTTGCGCTGGCTGGACAAGCTGACCGGCCAGACCGGCGACATGGAACTGGCTCGCGGGCAATCGGCTTCGAACGGGCGGCTGACAATCCAGATGGATGCCTGCCTTTACCCCGCTGACAACCCCGCCGCCGATGCCCAAGCGCATCTGACCGTTGTCGACACCTCGCGCGAGGGGCCGGTTTTCTCGGGGTGGATGCTGGCGTCCAGCCCCGCCCTGTCGGCGCTGGACCACCCGCGCTATGACGTCTGGGTGCTGCGTTGTGTCGTGCCGGGCTACACGCCGCCCGAGGCGGCCGAGACCACCGACGAGGCCGAGGGCGAATAGCCCGGCGGGTCGAACTGGCCCGGGGGGCCTTCCAGCGCCGCGGCCAGACGGCGGTGATAGTCGGCGCGGCTGATCTCGACCGCGCCCAGGCTGGCCAGGTGGGGCGTCAGGAACTGGGTGTCGAACAGCCGGAAGCCGCCGGCCCGCAGGCGGTGGACCAGCCAGGCCAGCGCCACCTTGGATCCGCCCGAGCGCGCCGAGAACATCGATTCACCAAAGAAGGCCGCGCCCAGGGTGACGCCGTAGACACCGCCGGCCAGGCCTTCGCTGTCCCAGACCTCAAGGCTATGGGCATGACCTGCGGCATGCAGGGCCAGATAGGCCGCGCGGATCGCCGGGTTGATCCAGGTCTCGTCCCGGTCGGCGCAGGCGTCCAGAACGCCCGCAAAGTCCGAGTTTGTTCGAATAGTATAATCCCACTGCCGTATGTGCCGCTTCAGGCTGCGGGAAATGTGGAATCCATCCAAGGGAAGGATGCCGCGGCGGCGCGGGTCGATCCAGTGGATGTCCGGAGAATCGCGGCTTTCGGCCATGGGAAAGATGCCCAGGGCATAGGCCCGCACCAGAATCTCTGCCGTGATCTCGGCCGCCATCGGCTAGACCGCGGCCTGAAGCAACCGGGTCTGCAACGCCTGCTGCAGGCGCAGGGCTGCCGGCCGCTGGGCCGGTGCCGCGACCAGGTAGACCGGAACCCGGGGCAGGGCGGGCAGCCCTTTGGCGCTGGCAATCTCTTCCAGGTCGGCGGGGGCAGTGCCGCGGGCCACGCTTGTCACCGCGACGCCGGCCCTGACCGCCGCAAAGATGCCGGCGTGGCTGCGGCTTTGCACGCCGACCCGCCAGCCGGTGCCCGCGCTGTCCAGCGCGCCGATCATCGCGCGGCGAAAGACGCAGCCTTCCGGATAGGCCGCCAGCCGCACTTCGGGCAGGACGGCGCCCGGCTTGCGCACCCAGACCAGCGGCAGGTCCACCTCGGCCACGCTTTGCGACGGTCGCGCGGCCAGCGTGACCAGCGCCATGTCCAGGTCCTGGCGCTGGACGGCCGCCATCAGGTTCGCCGACAGGTCGCAGGCGATCTCGATCTCCAGCCGGTCCAGCTGCGGCGCCAGCGTCTCCAGCGCCTGCCCCAGCCAGCCCAGGGCATAGTCGTCGGGCAATCCGATCCGGACCCTGTCCCGCGGCGGGCGCGTGCGGGTCAGCGACATCAATTCGTCATAGGCGGACAAGACGCCCAGGGCCTTGGCGTACAGTTCCGCCCCGCGCGGCGTCGGCTGCAACCCCTGCGGCGTGCGGATGAACAGCGGCGCGCCGATCTCGGTTTCCAGCATCTTCAGCCGCATCGACATGGCGGCCTGCGTGCAGGCCATCCGGTCCGCCGCCCGGCTGATCGAGCCCGCCTCGTGCATCTGCACGAAGGACCGCAGAAGGCGCAGTTCGATGTCCACCCATAACCCCGGCTGATGCCCCCTTCAGGAGCATTTGTTTGCCAACCTACACGCCGCCACGCAGGCTTGCCAAGGTCGGGCCGGAAAGGGATGCAGCATGAAAGTCGGGTTCATCGGGTTGGGAACGATCGGGCGGAACGCCGCCGCCAATGTCTGTCGCAAGGGCTTTGCCATGGTGGTCCACGACATCCGCCCCGAGGCGGCCGATCCGTTGCTGGAGATGGGTGCCGAACGCGGCACCTCTCCGGCCGATGTCATGGCGCGCTGCGATGTCGTGGTGACCATGGTCTTCGGCCCCAAGGAGGTGGCAAAGGTAGTGCGCGGCCCGAACGGTTTTCTCAGCGTCGATTGCCAGGGAAAGACCTGGATCGACATGACCACCTCGTCACCCTTCCTGATGCGCGAACTGGCGGCCGAGGTTGCGGCCAGGGGCTGTGCGGCGGTGGATGCCCCGGTGACCGGCAGCGTGGATGCCGCCATTCGCGGTGACATGCCGATGTTCGTCGGCGGCGAGGACGCGGTGATCGAACGTGTCCGCCCGGTGATCGAGGCGATGGGCCAGCTGCGCAAGGTCGGCGCCTACGGCAACGGCTATGTCGCCAAGCTGGTCAACAACCAGTTGTGGAAGATCCACGCCGCCGCCATCGGCGAGGCGATGGTAACGGCCAAGCTGGCGGGCCTTGACCCCCTGGTCTGGTGGGAGGTGATGAAGGGCGGTGCCGCCGACAGCTTCGTGCTGTCGCATGACGTGCCGTCGATCTTTGCCGGCCATTACGACCCGTCCTTCCCGATCGCGCTTTGCCTCAAGGACCTGAGCCTGATCAAGGAGTTGATCGACCGCGTCGGCACCACCGCCACGCTGACCGAGGCCACCCATGACCGTTTTCGCGAGGCCGGGCGCCTCTATGGCATGGGCGCGGGCGAGATGACGGTCTGCAAGGTGATCGAGGATGACGCCGGCATCGACCTGCGGGTGGCGGGCGACTGGGTCAAGCCCTGGGAAGTGCAGCACGGCGGCTAGGCCGGGAACCGGGGCGGCCTGCAACGAAAGGGGCGCCCGAAGGCGCCCCGTTTCAGTTGAACTGTTCCGACAGCCACCGTTCCAGCCAGTGGATCGAATAGTCGCCGGCCTGGACGTCGGGTTCGGCCAGCAGCGCGCGGAACAGCGGGATCGTGGTATCGACGCCGTCGACGATCAGCTCTCCCAGGGCGCGGCTCAGCCGGGCCAGCGCCTCGTCGCGGTCGCGGCCATGCACGATCAGCTTGCCGATCAGCGAATCGTAATGCGGCGGAATGCGGTAGCCGTCGTACAGCGCCGAATCCATCCGCACGCCCAAGCCCCCCGGCGCGTGGTATTGCGTCACCTTGCCGGGGCAGGGGGCAAAGTTCGGCAGCCGTTCGGCGTTGATCCGCACCTCGATGGCGTGGCCGTGGACCCTGAGGTCGGCCTGCTGGAACGACATCGGCAGGCCGGCGGCCACCCGGATCTGCTCGCGCACCAGGTCGACGCCGAAGATGAATTCGGTGACGGGGTGTTCGACCTGCAACCGGGTGTTCATCTCGATGAAGTAGAACTGGCCGTCCTCGAACAGGAATTCGATGGTGCCGGCGCCGATGTAGTTGATCTTTGCCACCGCATTGGCACAGACCATCCCGATCTCGTCGCGCATCGCTTGCGTGATCACCGGGCCGGGGGCTTCCTCGAACACCTTCTGGTGGCGGCGTTGCAGCGAACAGTCCCGCTCGCCCAGATGCACGGCGCGGCCCTTGCCGTCGCCAAAGACCTGGATCTCGATGTGACGCGGCCGCTGGAGGTATTTCTCCATGTAGACTTCGTCATTGCCGAAGGCGTTCTTCGCCTCGGACCGCGCGGTGCGGAAGGCCACCTCAAGGTCGTCTTCGGATTTCGCCACCTTCATGCCGCGCCCGCCGCCGCCGGCGGTGGCCTTGATGATGACCGGATAGCCGATTTCGGCGGCGACCACCCGGGCGGTCTCGAAATCGGGCACGCCGCCGTCAGACCCCGGAACCACCGGAATTCCCAGCGATTTCGCGGTTTCCTTGGCGGTGATCTTGTCGCCCATGATGCGGATATGCTCGGCCGAGGGGCCGATGAAGGTGATGCCGTGGTCTTCCAGCGCCTGGGCGAAGGCGGCGTTTTCCGACAGGAAGCCATAGCCCGGATGCACGGCCTGCGCGCCGGTGATTTCGCAGGCCGAGATGATGGCGGCCTTCGACAGGTAGCTTTCCGAACTGGGGGCCGGGCCGATGCAGACCGACTCGTCGGCCATCCGCACATGCATCGCGTCGGCATCCGCCGTCGAATGCACCGCGACCGACTTGATCCCCATCTCGCGCGCCGCGCGGATCACCCGCAGCGCGATCTCTCCGCGGTTGGCGATCAGGATTTTCTCGAACATGCCCCGCCAGCCCTTATTCGATGATCATCAGGGGGGCGCCGTATTCGACCGGGTGGCCGTCCTCGACCAGGATGCGCTTGACGGTCCCCGACTTGGGCGCCGGGATATGGTTCATCGTCTTCATCGCCTCGATGATCAGCACCGTCTGGCCCTCGGTCACCGTGGCGCCCACCGTGACGAAGGGGGCGGAGCCGGGTTCGGCGGCCAGGTAGGCGGTGCCCACCATCGGCGAGGTGACGGCGCCGGGGTGCTGGCTGGGATCCTCGGCCAGCGCGGCAGGGGCGGCCGCAGGGGCCGCCATCGGCGCGGCCGCGGCCTGCATCGGATGGGCGGCATAGACCGGCGCGGCCTGCACGATGGTCGCCTGCTTTACCACGCGCACCTCCAGGCTGTCGTCCTCGCCATATTCGCGCTTCACCGACAGTTCGGTCAGCTCGTTCTTGTTCAGCAGCTCGGCCAGCGCCGAGATGAAGGCGACGTCCGCGTCGGGGGTATGCTTGCTCATGCCGTCCTCTGTTGGCTTATCGGTGCCGCTTTGCGGGGCTGACCGCTTATAGGCCAGCCCGCCGGGGGTGAAAAGCGCCGTTTCCGTGCCAGGCCTGCCGGCCCCTTCGGCGAAACCATCGAATTCTTCGCGCCGAAGAAAATTTACCGTTTGATAAAATTTTAGACCTGTGAGACGATTCGACCAAAGCAAGACCACACAAGAACATACCCCGGGGAGGGGACCAGCCAGATGACGAACACGCCGCTGACGCCCGGCATCGTTGCGGGCCGCTTGCCGACCGAAGCGCTTGCCCGCAATTTCGCCGACCACGAACCGCCCCTGCACGGGCACGAGGCGCGGGTGGCTGCCGATCGCTGCTACTTCTGTCACGATGCGCCCTGCATCACGGCCTGCCCGACCTCGATCGACATCCCGCTGTTCATCCGCCAGATCGCCACCGGCACGCCCGAGGCGGCGGCCCGCACGATCTGGACCCAGAACATCCTGGGCGGCATCTGCGCCCGCGTCTGCCCGACCGAGACGCTGTGCGAAGGCGCCTGCGTGCGCGAGACCGCCGAGGGCAAGCCGGTGGAAATCGGTCGCCTGCAACGCTTTGCCACCGATACGGCGATGGCTGCGAACCGCCATCCGTTTGCCCGGTCCCCCTCCAC
>JAGPCN010000223.1 GCA_018058035.1 Fuscovulum sp. | reverse complement strand
CGTGCGGCGCCAGGGCGCCGACCAGCCCGGCCGAGGCGCCCTTGCCCAGGCCCTCGGGCGCCAGCACCCGCACCCGGGCGCCGCGCGCCGCGCAGGCCCAGGCCACCGACAGCCCGAACACGCCCGCGCCGCGCACCGTCACATCCACGCTTGCCATCCGCCGTCCGCCCCGCCATTCACGCCGCAAAGGACTAGGCCGATGATCCCGACGCCGCAAGACGATCCGACCCCGGCAGAGCTGGACTGGCAGGGCGACATCCCGGTGTCGCGCCGCTTTGACGACCCCTATTTCTCGCTGGCCGGGGGGCTGGCCGAGACCGACCACGTCTTTTTGCGGGGCAACCGTCTGGCCGAGCGGCTCTGCGACGGTTTCCGCATTGCCGAACTGGGTTTCGGAACCGGCCTGAACCTGATGGCCACCGCCGCGCTGTGGGACCGGCTGGGGCGACCCGGAACGCTGCGCTTCACCAGTTTCGAGGCCTTTCCGATGGCCCCCGACGACCTGGCCCGCGCCCATGCCGCCTTTCCCGACCTGGCCCCGATTTCCGCCGCGCTGGCGCCGCTCTGGGCTGGCCGTGTGACGGAAATCGTGGCCTGCGGCATCCATGTCCGGCTGATCATCGGAGACGCGCGCGTGAGCCTGCCCACGTGGGACGGCCAGGCCGACGCCTGGTTCCTGGACGGGTTCTCGCCGGCAAAGAACCCCGAGCTGTGGACGCCCGGCCTGCTGGCCGAGGTCGCCCGCCATACCACGCCTGGCGGCACCCTGGCCACCTACAGCGCCGCCGGCGCCGTCCGCCGCGCGCTGGCCGAGGCCGGCTTTGCCGTTGCCCGTGGCCCCGGATTTGCCCGCAAGCGGCACATGACCACCGGGCAGATGCCTGTGGGCTGAGACCGGGGGCAGAGACCGGGAGCAGAGACCGGGGGCACCGCGTCCTGCCCTGCGCTTGAACGCCGCGTTCCCCCCATATAGGGTGGCCGATGCCGCCCGGAGACCTCGATGCTGCATTCCCGCCTGCCGAAGTTCATCCTGGACAACTATGAGTGCCAGGAGTGGAAGCACGCCAGCGCCATCCTGTCGCAGGATTTCCCGGCCGAGTGGGACGACCTGCTGGCGCTGTTGACCGAGTTCCGGCTGCGCAAGTCCTGGATCCTGTCGGGCGGCGGCAACAAATCGCGGCTGTCGGCCCATATCGACGGCTTCCTGGCCCGGCGCGGCTGGGTGGAAAAGCAGTTCCGGACCGCGATCGAGGTCGACGGCGTCCGGTCCGACAGCCCCACCCACAAGGTCGACTGTTTCAAGAACCGCATCGCGCTTGAGATCGAGTGGAACAACAAGGACCCGTTCTTCGACCGCGATCTGAACAACTTCCGCTTGCTCTTCGATCTCAGGGCGGTCAGCGTGGGCGTGATCATCACGCGATCGGATGCGTTGCAAGAGATCTTCAACGAACTTGGCCGAGGGACGTCTTACGGCAATTCGACAACGCACATGTCGAAGCTGCTTCCCCGGATCGAAGGCGGCGGCGGGGCCGGGTGTCCGCTGCTGGTCTTCGGCATCGGTCAGACCCTGGTGGTGGAGGACGAGGCATGACGACCGCCGCAGACGACCTGCTTGCGACTGCCGGAAAGACCCGGTTCCGCACGGTTCTTGCCGATCCTCCGTGGCAGTTCCAGAACCGGACCGGCAAGATGGCGCCCGAACACAAGCGGCTGTCGCGCTATCCAACGATGACCCTGCGCGAGATCTGCGACCTGCCGGTCGAGGCCGTCGTGGCCGACACCGCGCATCTGTATCTGTGGGTGCCCAACGCCCTTCTGCCCGAGGGGCTGAAGGTGATGGAGAACTGGGGCTTCAGCTACAAGAGCAACCTGATCTGGTACAAGGTGCGCAAGGACGGCGGCCCGGATCGCCGGGGGGTGGGCTTCTACTTCCGCAACGTGACCGAGATCCTGCTGTTCGGCGTGCGCGGCAAGAACGCACGCACCCTGCAGTTGGGCCGGACCCAGGAGAACATCATCTCCAGCCAGAAGCGCGAGCATAGCCGCAAGCCGGACGAGCAGTATCCGCTGATCGAAGGGTGCAGCCCCGGGCCGCGGCTGGAGATGTTCGCCCGCGGGCCGCGCGCCGGCTGGACCCTGTGGGGAAACCAGGCCGAGGAGTACACGCCGACCTGGGACACCTATGCCAACCATTCGCAGGCCAACGTCGTCCCGCTGAAACGCTCGGCCAGCTAGCGCCGCGGGGAAGGCCCGGTGTGAAAGACCGCCGGCGCGGCTGCGCCGTGCAGGCAGGGCGCCCGCAGGGCCTTTGCGGGGCCGCCTGGGGCCAGCCGCCCGGGCCCCGTCGCGATGCCGGGCATGGCCTTTCGCCCGCGATGGCGGCATGATACCCGGCGGCGCCATGCCGACCTCTCGCAACCCACCTCTGGGCATTCTGCTGATGATTGCCGCGGTTGCCGCCTTTGCGGCGCAGGACGGATTTTCCAAGGGCCTGGCGCAGGACTACAACACGCTGATGGTGGTGATGATCCGCTACTGGGCCTTTGCGGGCTTTGTCGTGGTTCTGGCGCTGCGCCGGCCGCAGGGACTGCGGGCGGCGGTGGCTACCGGCAACCTGGTCTGGCACATCCTGCGCGGCGCCCTTCTGGTGACGGAAATCTGCCTGATCGTCTGGGGCTACACCCTGATCGGGCTGATCGACAGCATGGCCCTGTTCGCGGTCTGCCCGCTCTTGGTGGCGGCGCTGTCCGGCCCCGTTCTGGGAGAGCGGATCGGCTGGCAACGCTGGGCGGCGGTCGGGATGGGCCTGGCGGGGGTGATCGTCATGCTGCGCCCTGGCGCCGGGGTGTTCGGCTGGGCCGCGCTGCTGCCGCTGGGGTCGGCGCTGTTGTTCGCGATCTACTCGGTGCTGACCCGGCTGACGACGCGCGACGAGCGCAGCTTTCCCGCCTTCTTCTGGCCCGCGATCGCCGGCGCCGCGCTGATGACCGTCATCGGCCTGCCCAACCTTCAGCCGATTGCGCCGACTGACCTTCCGGCCCTGGCGGCCTATTCCGCCATCGCCATCCTGGCGAACTGGCTGATGCTGCGCGCCTATGAGCAGGCCGAGGCCGCGCGGCTGCAGCCCTATGCCTACCTGCAGATCGTCTTTGCCACCGGCATCGGCATCGCGGTCTATGGCGAGCGGCTGACCGCGCCGGTCGCGCTTGGCACCGCCATCGTGGTCGCCGCGGGGCTTCTGGCGCTGGCGCAGGAGCGCGTCCGGCCATGACGCCGCAGGACACCCGCAAGGGCATCTGGCTGATGATCTTCACCAGCGTGATCTTCGCGGGCCAGGACGGCATCTCGCGCCACCTGGCCGAGGCCTACAACGTCTGGATGGTGGTCGCCGTGCGGTTCTGGGTCTTTGCCGCGGTGGTGCTGGCGCTGGCGGCGCGGGCGCCCGGCGGCATCCGGGCGCAGGCGCGCACCGCCCATCCGGTGTTGCAGGTCGCCCGCGGGGCGATCCTGGTGTTCGAGATCTGCGTGGCGGTGCTGGGGTTCACCCTGCTGGGCCTGATCGAGGCGCATGCCGTGTTTGCGGTCTATCCGCTGCTGGTGACCGCGCTGTCGGGCCCGTTCCTGGGCGAACGGATCGGCTGGCGGCGGTGGACCGCCATCGCGGTGGGCTTTGCCGGGGTTCTGGTGATCCTGCAGCCCGGCGCGGGCATGCTGCAAACGACAGCGCTGGTGCCGCTGGCAGCGGCCCTGCTCTACGCTGTCTACAACCTGCTGACACGCTATGTCGCGCGCGGCGACACGGCGCAGGTCAGCTTCTTCTGGACCGGGATCGTTTGCGCCGTGGCGATCACCCCGTTTGGCCTGGTGCATTGGGAACCGATGAGCCTGCCGGACTCGGCGCTGATGGCCACCCTGTGCTGCACCGCGCTTTTGGGCCACTATACGCTGATCCGGGCCTATGCGATGGCCGAAGCCTCGGCGATCCAGCCCTTTGCCTATTTCCAGCTGATCTTCGTGGCGCTGATCGGCCTTTACGTCTTTGACGAGACGATGCGCCCGAACGTCGCCATCGGTACCGGGATCGTCGTGGCGGCCGGGGTCTTTGCGCTGTGGCGGCAAAGGCTGCGCGAAAAGGATGCTCATCGTCGGACTTCGTCCGCTCTTCGCTAGACCCTGCAGCGGCGACGAGACGGCGCAGCCGTACGAGGAGCGGCCCCTGGCGCTGAGGACGGTTGCCGCCAACCCGGCGCGCGCGTAAAAGTCGGCGCGCGCGCCGCCGCACCTGCCGCAACCGGAGACCGCCCATGCCCGCCCCGAAGCCCGTCGTCCTGTGCATCCTTGACGGCTGGGGCATCGGTCCGGACCCGGCGACCAGCGCCCCGGCGCAGGCGCATGTTCCCACCTTCAACCGGCTCTGGGCGACCTGCCCGCATTCCACCCTGACAACTTTTGGCCCCGACGTCGGCCTGCCGCGCGGGCAGATGGGAAATTCCGAGGTCGGCCACACCAACATCGGCGCCGGCCGGGTGGTGGCGATGGACCTGGGGATGATCGACCTGGCGATCGAAGAGGGCAGCTTTGCCCGCGAACCCGCCCTGCGCGACTTCATCGCGCATCTGAAGGCCAGCGGCGGGGCGGCGCATCTGGCGGGCTTGTGTTCGCCGGGCGGGGTTCACGCCCATCAGGCGCATCTGGTCGAGGCCGCACGGGTGATCGCCGCCGAGGGCATTCCTGTGCTGGTCCATGTCATCACCGATGGCCGCGACGTGCCGCCGCAATCGGGGGCGGCCCAGGTGGCGGCGCTGGAAGCGGCTTTGCCGCCCGGCGCAAGGATCGTCACGGTCACCGGGCGCTATTACGCGATGGACCGCGACAACCGCTGGGAGCGGGTGGAAACCGCCTACCGCGCCATGGCGCAGGGCCGGGGCGCCGCCGCCCCTTCGGCCACGGCGGCGATTGCGGCGGGCTATTCCGTGGGGATCACAGATGAATTCCTGCCCGCCACGGTGATCGGCGGCTATCCGGGCATGCAGGACGGCGACGGCCTTTTCTTCCTGAACTTCCGCGCCGACCGTGCGCGCGAAATCCTTGCGGCCATCGGCGACCCGGCCTTCACCGCCTTTGACCGGGGTGCCCGGCCGAAGCTGGCCGCGATGCTGGGGATGGTGGATTACTCGACCGCCCACAACGCCTACATGACCGCGGTTTTTCCCAAGAAGGACATCGTGAACACCTTGGGCGAATGGGTGGCCAAGCAGGGTCTGCGCCAGTTCCGCCTGGCCGAGACCGAGAAATACCCGCATGTCACCTTCTTCCTGAACGGCGGGCGCGAGGTGCCTTTCGCGGGCGAGGACAGGCACATGGCGCCCTCGCCCAAGGTCGCCACCTACGACCTGCAACCCGAAATGAGCGCCGAAGAGGTCAGCGATCATTTCGTGACCGCCATCGAGGCGGGCTATGACCTGATCGTGGTCAACTATGCCAACCCCGACATGGTGGGCCACACCGGCAGCCTGCCCGCCGCGATCAAGGCGGTCGAGGCGGTGGACGCCGGCCTGGCCCGGGCCGTCGCCGCGCTGGAAAAGGCCGGTGGCGCCATGGTGATCTGCGCCGACCATGGCAACTGCGAGGTGATGGTCGATCCGGTCAGCGGCGGCCCGCACACCGCGCATACCACCAACCCGGTGCCGGTGATCCTGGTCGGTGGCCCGCCCGGCGCGCGGTTGCGCGATAGCGGCCGGCTGGCCGACCTGGCGCCGACGCTTCTGGCGCTGATGGGCCTGGCGCGGCCGCCCGAGATGACCGGGCAGAGCCTGATCGCATGATCCTGCGCGCCGCCGCCCTTGCGCTTGCGCTGACCGCGCTGCCGGCTGCGGCGGGAACCGTGGCCGAACAGGCCGCCGCCGCCGCCGAAAACCTGGCCACCGCGATGCAGGCGCTGGAGACCGCGGCCAAGGCCCGCGACCGGGTGGCCGCGCTGACCCAGACCATCCGCGCCTACGAAGAGGGCCTGGCCGCCCTGCGCGAGGCCCTGCGCCAGGCCGAACTGCGCGAAACCACCCTGACGCTCAGCTTCAACGCCAAGCGCGACCGCATCGCGCAGCTTCTGGGCGTTCTGGCGCAGATGGAGGCGGACCCGGGTCCGCTGTTGCTGCTGCATCCCGACGGCCCGCTGGGCACCGCGCGCTCTGGCATGATCCTGGCCGAGGTCACCCCCGCGCTTCAGGCCGAGGCGCTGGCGCTGAAGACCGAACTGGCGGAACTGGGCGACCTGCGCGCCCTGCAACTGGCGGCCGGAGAGACCCTGGCCCGCGGCCTGCAGGCGGCGCAGGACGCGCGCAGCGCGCTTAGCCAGGCGATCTCGGACCGCACCGAACTGCCGCGGCGGTTCACCGAAGACCCCGAGGCGCTGAAGCTGTTGCTGGAATCGGCCGACACGCTGCAAGCCTTTGCCGCCGGGCTGGACGTGTCGGGGACCGAGACCGCCGGCAGCCCCTTTGCGGCACGCAAGGGCAGCCTGCCGCTGCCGGTGCTGGGCACCCTGCTGCGCCGCCCCGACGAAGCCGACGCCGCCGGCGTGCGCCGCCCCGGCCTGACGCTGGCCACCCGCCCCGCCGCCCTGGTCGCTGCGCCGACCGCCGCCACGATCCGCTACCTTGGCCCGCTGCTGGACTACGGAAATGTGATCGTGCTGGAACCCGGCGACGGCTATCTTCTCGTTCTCGCCGGGCTTGGGGCGGTCTATGGCGATGTGGGCGAAGTGGTCGCCGCGGGGGCGCCGCTGGGGCTGATGGGCGGAACCGAGACGATCGGCGCCGAATTCACCGCCGCCTCGGCCGATGGCTCTGGCGCGCGCGACACGGAAACGCTTTACTTGGAACTGAGGCTGGGGGCGGACCCGGTGGACCCGATGGAATGGTTCGCGGCGACCGCCACGACAGGAGAGTGAGAGACCGATGAAGAAGCTGATGCTGGCCGCCGCGGGTGGCACGATCGCCGGGGTGCTGCTGACGACGCAGGTGGCCGGCCCGCTGATCGCCGAAAGCGCCGCCTACGACAGCTCGGTCTACGAGCAGCTGGACCTGTTCGGCGACATCTTCGAACGCATCCGCGCCCAGTACGTCGAGCCGGTCGAGACCGAAAAGCTGGTCGAGGCCGCGATCAACGGCATGCTCACCTCGCTGGACCCGCATTCCAGCTACCTGTCCGCGAAGGACTTCGAGGACATGCAGGTGCAGACCAAGGGCGAATTCGGCGG
>JAGPCN010000222.1 GCA_018058035.1 Fuscovulum sp. | reverse complement strand
GTGCAGCGCGCCCGAGGCCAGCGCGTGCAGCCGGGCCGGCCCCAGGGTCAGCGGGTAATGCATGATCTAGACAAGTCCGGCCGCCTCCATTAGCGCCTGCGCCGCCTTTTCTGCCAGTTTTTCGCGCCCCTGGCCATGGATCGGCACCTTGCCCGGCTCCAGGAACAGCGGCGCGGCCAGCGGCGTCACGCGGTCCAGCCGGCGCAGGTCGATCCGGCCCTCGACCCGCGCCAGCATGCCGTCGATGCGGGAAAAGTCGATCAGCCCGCGCATCGCCTCTTCGCGGGTGATCTGCAACAGCAGGTGGTCGGGATCGTGGCGTCGCAGCGTGTCGTACAGGATGTCCG
This sequence comes from Fuscovulum sp., assembly GCA_018058035.1. GTDB lineage: Bacteria > Pseudomonadota > Alphaproteobacteria > Rhodobacterales > Rhodobacteraceae > Pseudogemmobacter. The sequence goes on along the minus strand of JAGPCN010000222.1, from coordinate 6,916 downwards.
AGGAGAAAGTCGCCTGCCGCCCGGTCTTGCGGCGGCCCTGGTGGCTGCGCTCGATCAGGCCGGCGACGATGGCGACGGCGCGGAAGGTGCGCTTCATCAGCGCGTTGCCGTTCAGCCAGTTGTCCAGACCCGCACGCAGGGTTTCGGGCGCGAACAGTGGCCCCGGATCGGTCACCGGGCGCAGGCCCCAGACCAGCGTCGCATAGTCGGTCGCGACAAAGCCCAGCGGATCAAGGCCCAGGTCCTCCATCTGCTTGGTCACCAGCAGGCCCAGCGTCTGCTGGGCGTTGCGGCCGGCAAAGCCGTAGATGCACAGGTGTTCGCGGCCGTCATGGGGAAACGATTCCAGCAGCAGCGACCGGCGGTCGGGCAGCCGGCTGACCTGGCGCTGCAGGGCCAGCCAGCGGGCGGTATGGGCGGGCAGGTCGGGCCAGGCCTCCTGGCCGAAGATCGCCAGGATGCGGTCGGCCAGCAGGGTCGAGGTGGCGAACTTGGTGCCGTTGAACACCGCCACCTTGGGGTCGCGGCCGGGCTGCCGCGTCACCTCGACCGTCAGCTCGTTCAGGCCTTCATAGCGCACCACCTCGCCGCCGATCAGGAAGGTGTCGCCGGGGGTCAGCGTGGCGGCAAAGGCCTCTTCGACCTCGCCCAGGGGGGTGCCGCCGAACCGCCCCTTCAGCCGCACCTTCAGCGTCTCGGTGTCGATGATGGTGCCCAGGTTCTGCCGGATCACCGCCGCCGCGCGCGGATCGCGCAGGGCCCACAGCCCGCCCGCCGGGCGCAGGCGCTGCCATTTGTCATAGGCGCGCAGCGCGTAGCCGCCGGTCGCCACGAAATCCAGCGCGGCGTCAAAGCCCTCCCGCGCCAGATCGGCGTAGGGGCCGGCGGTGCGGACCTCTTGAAACAGGGCATCGGCGGCAAAGGGGCCGGCGCAGGCCGTCATCAGGATATGCTGGCACAGCACGTCGCGCGGGCCGGGGCCGCGCGGTTCGCCATCCAGCGCGTGGTCGCGCACGGCATCCAGCGCGGCCTTGCATTCGACCACCTCGAAGCGGTTCGCGGGCACCAGCAGAGCCTTGGACGGCGCATTGTAGCGATGGTTCGCCCGACCGATCCGCTGCACCAGGCGCTTGACGTTCTTCGGCGCGCCGACCTGGATCACCAGGTCCACGTCGCCCCAGTCCAGCCCGAGGTCCAGCGAGCCGGTGCAGACCACCGCGCGCAACTGGCCCGCCGCCATCGCCGCCTCGACCCGTTCGCGCTGTTCGCGCGCCAGGCTGCCGTGGTGGATGCCGATCGGCAGGCCCTCGTCATTGGCAAGCCAGAGGTCGCGAAAGAACAGCTCGGCCTGGGCGCGGGTGTTGTGAAAGATCAGCGTGGTGCGATGCGCGCGGACCTGGGCCAGGATGTCCGCTATGGCATGGCGCCCGCCGCCGCCCGCCCAGGGCGGCTCCTGCGCCGTCGGCAGCACCGAGATGTCGGGATCGGGGCCGGGATCGGCGTGCAGGACCTGCGTGCCCGCCGCCAGAAAGCGCGCCAGCGCGGGCGGGTCCTCGACCGTGGCCGACAGCCCGACCCGGCGCAGGCCCGGCGCCAGGCCCTGCAGCCGCGCCAGAAGCAGCGCCAGTTGGTCGCCGCGCTTCGATTCGGCCAAGGCGTGGATTTCGTCCACGATCATCCGGCGCAAGCCCGCAAAGGTGCGCCCGCAATCGGGATAGCTGAGCAGAAGCGCCAGGCTTTCCGGCGTGGTCAGCAAGATATGCGGCGGGTCCACCCGTTGCCGCTTGCGCGCTGTCTGGCCGGTGTCGCCGGTGCGATCCTCGACCCGGATGGCCAGGCCCGCGCCCTCGATCGGGGCGCGCAGGTTGCGGCGGATGTCGGCGGTCAGCGCCTTGAGCGGCGAGATATACAGCGTGTGCAGCCCCGGCCCGGGTGCCGTGCCCAGTTCGGCCAGCGTGGGCAGGAACCCGGCCAGCGTCTTGCCGCCGCCGGTGGGGGCGACCAGCAGGGTTGACGGCGCGCCCGCCCGCGCCATCATTTCCCTCTGGTGCGGATGCAGCTGCCAGCCCCTTGCGGCGAACCAGGTCTGAAGCGGGGCGGGAAGCAGGGACATGGGCCGAGGGTAAGCCCCCGCGCAGCGGCGTCAACGGCCCGCGCCCCGGTTTCCCGCTTGCAGTCGCGCCCGGCTTGGCGGATTATGCAGTTGTATAACAACCGCCCTCCCGTGACTTCGGACGCCCCCTTGACCCAGGACCGCCGCCCCTATCGCCGCGAAAGCGAAAGCAGCCGCCGCGATGCCCTGATCCAGGCCACCCAGGCCCTGGTGGCCGAGGGCGGGCCCGCGGCGGCCACGGTGCGCGCCATTGCCGAGCGTGCGGGGGTGACGCCGGGCCTGATCCGGCATTACTTCGGCTCGAAGGACGAACTGAGCCGCGCCGCCTATCGCGCGCTGATGGACGGGATGACCGACCGCGGCCAGGATGCGCTGGAGGGCGTGAGCGCCGAACCTGGCGAGCGGCTGGCGGCCTTTGTCGCGGCTTCGCTGCGCCCGCCGGTGGTCGATGGCCGCGCCGTGGGCCTCTGGGCGGGCTATATCCATCAGGTGCAGTCCGACCCCGCGCTGCTGTCGCTGCACGAAAAGGGCTATCTGCGCTACCGCGACATGCTGCAGTCGCTGATCGCCGATCTGGACCGCCCCGGCGTCGATGAGGCGCGGATGCGGCAAGAGGCCATCGCCTGCAACGCGGTGATCGACGGACTGTGGCTGGAGGGCGGCGTCCTGCCGCACGGTTTTGCCACCGGAGAACTGGTGCGCATCGGCCTGGCCTCGGTCGGGGCGATCCTGGGCTTTGACCTGATGGCCTTTGGCACCTTCATTCCGGAAATCGCCCCTCCTGCCGCCCCCGGCAGCGGGCCGTCGAAAGGAGAAGCGGCATGAGATATGCTGCCGTCACCCAGCGTCTGGCCGGCCTCGGCTCGGCCAAATGGGAGGTTCACAACCGCGCCCGCGCCGCCAGCGCCGAAGGCCGCGAGGTGATCGAGCTGACGATCGGCGAACCCGACGTGCCGACACCGCCGCGCCTGATCGCCGAGGCCGCGCGCGCCATGGAGACAGGCCGCACCGGCTATTCCAACGGCCGCGGAGAGCCGCTGCTGGTGGCCGCGCTGGCCCGCCGCTACGCCGCGCGGCGCGGCCGGCCCTTCGGCACCGATCAGGTGATCTGCCTGCCCGGCACCCAGACCTGCCTTTACGCCGCCTTCCGCACTCTCTTGGAGCCGGGCGACGAAATCCTGGTCGGCGACCCGATGTATGCCACCTACGAAGGGCTGATCGCCCAGACCGGCGCCGCGCTGGTCCGCGTGCCGCTGCGCCCCGAGCGCGGCTTTCGCATCGACGCCGCCGATGTCGCGGCGCGGATCACGCCGCGCACGCGCGTCCTGTTCCTGAACAGCCCGCACAATCCCACCGGCGCCGTTCTGCGCCGCGACGATCTGGCGGCCCTGGGCCAGGTCGCCCGGGCACATGACCTGTGGATCGTCGCCGACGAGGTCTACGAGGACCTGGTGTTTCCCGGTGTCTCCTTCGTGTCGCCGCTGGACCTGCCCGACCTGGCCGACCGGACGGTGGTCGCCTCGTCGATCTCCAAGTCGCACGCGGCGCCCGGGTTCCGCTCGGGCTGGCTGGTCGGCCCGGCCGAGTTCGCCAGCCGCCTGCTGCCGCTTTCAGAAACCATGCTTTTCGGCAGCCAGCCTTTCCTTGCTGATGCCACTGCGCTTGCCATTTCCGAACCTTCGCCGGTGGCGGCCGGGATGAGCGAACGCTTTGCCCGCCGCGCCGACCTGCTGGCCCAGGCGCTGGAGGGCGTGGCCGGCCTGCACGTCCACAAGCCCGAGGCCGGGATGTTCGCGCTGGTCGACGTGCGGGCGACCGGCCTGTCGGGCCAGGACTTCGCGCTGTCGCTCTTGGCCGAACACGGCGTGGCGGTGATGCCGGGCGAAAGTTTCGGCGAGGGGCTGAAGGGCTGGCTGCGGCTGTCGCTGACGGTGGACGACGGGTTGATCACCCGCGCGGCGGAACGGATCGCCGCCCATGCCGGTCGGCTGCGGGGGAACGCGGCATGACGACGGTCGGCGAACGGCTGGTCGAGGGGTTGGCCGCGCGTGGGGTCGAGGTGGTCTTCGGCATTCCCGGTGTCCACACGATCGAGCTGTACCGCGGCCTGTCCCAGGGCCTGGTCCGCCACGTCACCCCGCGCCACGAACAGGGCGCGGGCTTCATGGCCGACGGCTATGCCCGCGTGACGGGGCGCCCCGGCGTGGCCTTCGTGATCACCGGGCCGGGCCTGACCAACACGCTGACCGCGATGGCGCAGGCGCGCGCCGACAGCATCCCGATCCTGGTGATCTCGGGCGTCAACCGCCGCGCCTCGCTGGGGCGCGGCCTGGGGTTCCTGCACGAACTGCCCGACCAGGCGGCGATGGTGGCGCCCTTGTGCCACACCGAACGGCTGGAGGACCCAGCCACCTTGGGCGCCGTGCTGGACCGCGCCTTTGCCGCCATGCTGGGCGCACGCCCCGGCCCCGCCCATGTCGAGATCCCGACCGACGTGATGGGCCTGCCCTGCCCGCCGCTCAACGCCCCCGCGCCGCTGCCCCCGCCGCCGATGGCCACGCCGCAGGCGCTGGCCGAGGCGGCTGCCCGGCTGAATGCAGCGCAGCGCCCGGTGATCCTTGTCGGCGGAGGCGCGCGCTTCGCCGAGGCGGAGACGCAGTCTCTCGCCGAGGCGCTGGATGCCCCCGTCATCCAGACCGTCAACGCCCGCGGCCTGATGCACGGCCACCCGCTGGCAGTGCCCGCCTCGCCCAGCCTGGAAAGCCCGCGCGACCTGATCCGCGGGGCGGATGCGATCCTGGCGCTTGGCACCGAACTGGGGCCGACCGACTATGACATGTATGTCAACGGCCGCCTGCCCGACCTGTCTGCGATGATCCGGGTCGACCTTTGCGCCGAGCAACTGGCCCGCCACCCCGCCGCGCTGCCGATCCGGGCCGACACCGCCGCCTTTGCGGCCGCGCTCCGGCCGCTCCTGCGGCCCCGCACCGGCGACGGCGCCGCCCGCGCCGCCCGCGCCCGCCAGGCGGCGCGCGCCGAACTCGCCGGCCTGCACCCCGCCATGCCCGACCAGCTGGCGATGGTCGAGGCGATCCGCGACGCCCTGCCGCAGGCGCTGATCGTCGGCGACAGCACTCAGCCGGTCTATGCCGCGAACCTCTACTTCGACGCCGCCACCCCGCGCAGCTGGTTCAACGCCGCCACCGGCTATGGCGCGCTTGGCTTCGGCCCCGGCGCGGCCATCGGCGCCGCCGTCGCCAGCCCCGGCTGCCCCGTCATCTGCCTGATCGGCGACGGCGGCCTGGGCTTTGACCCGGCCGAGTTGCGCGTGGCGGTGGACGAGGGCCTGCCCGTCACCTTCGTCGTCTGGAACAACGCCGCCTTCCGCGAGATCGCCGAGGCGATGCAGTCGGCCCAGACCCGCGTGATCGGCTGCAGCCCCAGCCCCTTCGACATGGCCCCCCTGGCCGCGGCCTGCGGCCTGCCCTTCGCCCGCGTGGCACAGGATCCCATGACCCTCTCCGCAGCCCTGAAGGCCCCCGCCAAAGGCCCCCGGCTGATCGAGGTTCAGGCCCGCTGAAACGCCGCCCGCCCCGCCGCCCGCAGCATCAAGACCGACAGGGGCAGGATGCACAGCAGCATCAAGGCGGTAAAGACGAAGGCCGCCCGCAGCCCGAAGGCCCCGGCGACAAAGCCCAGCATCGGCGGGCCGAAGAAATAGCCGAAATAACCCAGCAGCGTCGCCCGCGCCACCGCGCGCGCCCGCTGATCCTCGGGGCCCAGCCGCCCGACCAGTGAAAACGTGGTGGGCGCGATCAGCGACGACCCGATGCCCATAACCACGAAGCCCGCATAGGCCATCGCCGGCGATGCCGCCAGGCTGGCCACCAGCGCCCCCAGGGCCGAGATCACGCAGCCCCCGCGCAACAGGGCATAGGGGCTGATCCGCCCCACGATCCCCTGCCCCGCCAGCCGCGCAAAGCCCATGGTCAGCGCCAGCGCCGCGGGCCCCATCGAGCCCTCTTCCGGGCTGCCGCCCAGCGTCTTCTCGATGTGCAGCGCCGACCAGTTCTCGGCCGCGTTCTCGGTCATGAAGGCGATCAGCACCATGCCGCCGCCGATCACCGGCAACAGGCCAAGGCCGCCACCGCCCTTGCTGCCCTTGGGCCGCACCAGCCCCTCGATCAAGCCGTCACGCTCCCAGGTCGCCAGCGCCATCACCAGCGCCACCGCCGCCATCGTGCCCATCACCCAGCCCGGCGACCACCCCGCCCCGCGCAGGGCGCCGGTGCCAATGGCCGCCCCGGCATAGCCAAAGGAATAGGCGGCATGGGTCAGGTTCATCAGGTGCAGATCGCGCGAGGTCTCGATCTGCGCGGTGCGGGCGTTCATCAGCACATCGGTCAGCCCGGTCGCCGCCCCGCAGGCCATCATCGCCAGCGGAAAGGCCCAGACCACCGCCACCTGCCCCGGCAGCGCGAAGGCCAGCGCCATCGCCACCGTGGCGACCGGCAGCGCGACCCGCCCCAGGGCCGCGCCCGCGCGCGGCGCCGCCAGCATCGCCAGCACCGCGGCAATCGGTGTCATCAGCATCAACAGGCCCAAGCGCGCCTCGTCGACGCCCAGCATGGTCTTCAGGTCGGGCAGCACGGCGGCAAAGGTGCCCCAGACGACACCCATGGCGGCAAAGGCCGCCACCGCCGGGCGGGCGGCGATCAGGGTCCGGGTCAGGGGCATGCAGGTCTCCGTGGCTGCCCGGGGAAGTAGCCCGGCCCGCCTGCCCCGTCCAGCCCGCCCGCGACC
>JAGPCN010000221.1 GCA_018058035.1 Fuscovulum sp. | reverse complement strand
GGCAAGCTGGGCGTCGGCGCCGCCGAGACCGAGGGCAAGGCCTATGCCGACGTCGTGGCCGAGTTCGAGCAGTTGACCGTCGACCGCGAATTCGCCGAGGCCTCGTATCAGGCCGCCCGCGCCGCCTATGACACGGCCCAGGCCGAGGCGCGGCGGCAAAGCCGCTACCTGGCCGCGCATGTGCTGCCAACGCTGGCCGAAAGCCCGCGCTACCCCGAACGCGGCACCCTGCTGGCGGTGCTGGGCGGGTTCCTGTTGATGGCCTGGGCGATCGCCGTGCTGATCTTCTATTCCGTCCGCGACCGTCGCTAGGCCGGGGGCGCAGGGCGCAGGCGATGATCCGCTTTGTCAACCTGAACAAGTCCTTCACCCTGGACGGCGTGACCAAGACGCTGATCCGCAACGCCAACCTGACCATTCCAACGGGCGCCTCGGTCGGCCTGCTGGGGCGCAACGGGGCGGGCAAGTCCACCTTGCTGCGGATGATCTCGGGCAGCACGGCGCCCACCTCGGGGCGGATCGAGGTCACGGGGTCGGTGTCCTGGCCGGTGGGGTTTTCGGGCAGCTTTCACCCCGACCTGTCGGGGGCGCAGAACGTGCGCTTCGTCGCCCGCGTCTACGGCGTCGATACCGACGAACTGGCCGACTACGTCGCCGCCACCTCGGAACTGGGCCATCACTTCCACCTGCCGGTACGCACCTATTCCTCGGGGATGCGGTCGCGGCTGGCCTTTTCCACCTCGATGGGGATCGCCTTCGACACCTACCTGGTCGACGAGGTCACCGCCGTCGGCGATGCCGCCTTCCGCCGGTTCTCCAAGGAGATCTTCCTGGACCGGCTGCGCAATGCGGGTGCCATCGTGGTCAGCCACTCGATGTCGGTGATCCGCGAGTTATGCAGCCAGGTCATCGTGCTGGACCGCGGCGAGTTCCTGGTCTTCGACAGCGTCGATGACGGCATCCGCCACCACGAATGGCTGATGGGCGCCTAAGCGGCGGTCACTCCAGCAGAAGCCGCCCCACCAGCAGGTCTGCATCCGAGATGTTGCGGATCGTCAGCACGTTGTCGGGGGCCAGGAACAGCCGGACGTGGTTTTCCGCGACGTTCTCGACCGCGGTCGCCAGGATGTCGGCCACCGTGCGGCTGCCACCGCCCCAGGCATCGGACCGCAGCACGATCAGGTCCTGGTTGCGCACGAAGTCGGAAATCGTGTCGCGCCCGCCGTCGTAGATGAATACATCGGCGCCAAAGCCGCCCACCATGGTGTCATCGCCCAGCCCGCCGTCCAGCGTGTCAGCCCCTGCGCCGCCCGACAGCCGGTCGTCGCCCTCGCGCCCGACAAGGGAATCGTTGCCCATCAGCGCCCAGATGAAGTTATCGGCCCCATTGCCCAGGATGGTGTCATCGTAGCGCGAGCCCAGCACGTTCTCGATGCCCAGAAGAACGTCGCCCGCCGCCTCTCCGGCGCTGCTGGCGGTGGTGGTCATGTCCAGCCGGATACCGCCCTCGGCGATGGTGTAGCTGGCGACGTCGGTCCCGTCGCCGCCGATCAGCGTATCGGCGCCCGCACCGCCCAGCAGGGTATCGTGGCCGATGCCGCCCTCGACCAGATCGGCGCCGCCGCGGGCGATCATCTTGTCGTCGCCCGCCAGCCCGATCAGCCGGTTCGCGCCATGGTCGCCGTTCAGCCCGTCGGCAAAGGCCGAGCCTTCGACCTCTTCGATGTCCAGGATGAAGTCGCCGGTCGCCTCGCCGGTGCGGCCTTTGTTGGCCAGAAGGTCGACCCGCACCGCCATCGTGGCCTCGGCAAAGGTGATCCGGTCGATCCCGTCACCGCCGATCAGCGTATCGGCCCCCGCCCCGCCGATCAGCGTGTCGGCCCCCGCCCCGCCATAGAGCCGGTCGCCCCCCGAGCGGCCGTTCAGCACATCGTCTCCGTCATTGCCCCAGAGCCGGTTCGCCGCAGCCGAGCCGGTCAGACGGTCGCCGAAGCCGCCGCCGCTGAACCATTCCACCGACAGATAGCTTTGCCCCGCGGCGCAGTCGCCGGACGAGGTGCCGGCCTGCAGATCGACCACCACGCAGCCGTCAGCCGCCGACATGTCGACATGGTCGTCGCCCTGCATCCCCGAGATGGTATCGTGCCCGGAGCTGCCGACGAACAGGTCGTTTCCCTTGGTGCCGGTGATCTGGTCGCTGATCGCGCTGCCGGCAAAGACCCGCGGCGCCATCTGCAAGGTGGCGGTGATGTGCCACAGGTCAAAGAACCCCGCATCCTCGAACTGCGCGCGGGTCAGCGGCAGGCCGTTGGCCGAATAGACCTCAAGCCGTTCGTTCAGGAAGGTGATGATGGCGCCGCCCGTGACCGGCGTGATGGTCAGCGCGTCCAGGCTGTAGACGCGGCCCCAGGCCGACAGGTCGATGCGGTCGGTCCCGGCCTGGAAATCGCGGATGATGTCGGTCTCGCGGTCGGCCACCAGAACGAAGCTGTCGGCACCGGCGCCGCCGAACAGCTCGTCCCGGCCCGCGCCATCGGTCAGGATGTCGGCGCCCTCGGCGCCCTGAAGGCGGTCGTTGCCGCCGCCGCCCAGGATCAGGTCGGCGCCGGCCCCGCCCGCCAGCGTCTCGGCTGCGCCAGAGCCGGTCAGGGCGCCGGGCAGGTCTGACATGGGGATTGACAGGCGAGTAATCCCCGCGCCCTCGCCCGCCACGAACAGATCGACCCCGGTTGCGGTAACTCGGGCGGTGATTGCCGCGATGCCCTGAAAGGCCATGCCCGGTTCGGCCAGAAAGCTGCCCTGCGCCACCAGCCGACCATCGGGCAGCACCTCGAACAGGGTCAGGCCCAGGTCGTTGCCTCCCGTCACCACGAAGCCACGGCCCGCGACGATGAAGGTTTCGGCCACCATCGCGCCCTGGAACCTTGTGTCCAGCGTGTCGCCCAGCATGTCGGCCACGCGCAGGCCGCCCGTCTCGGTCACCTCGATCATGCTCAGCGTCGAGGTGACGGGCGAGGTCACCACCAGGAAGCTGCGGCCATGCACCTGCAGGACCTCAAGCCCGCTCGGCGATTCCACGCCCAGCCCGTTCGCGGCCCCCAGCGACGCGACCTCGGTCAGCCGCCCGTCGCTACCCACTGCCAACAGCACCAGCCGGTCGTCGGCGGTCGACAGCGCCGCCAGCCAGGTCTGGCCGCCCACCGTCAGGCCCTGCATCTCGCTGAACACCACGCCCTGGATGTCCTCGCCCAGGGGCAGGTCCTGCACTTGCGTCAGGGTGCCGTTGACGGCCATCTGATAGACGCGGATCGAGCTGTCGTTGGTGGTGTTGGCGTAAAGGTAGGTCTGCCCGCCCACCGTCAGGAAGGCCTGGGCCGAGATCGCCCCCATCGGCCCGCCCGAGGGCCGCAGGAAGCCGCCGATGGTGCCGGTGGGCTCGATCCGATAGGTCAGAAGCGAGCTTTGGTACGACCCCGACACCACCAGGAACGGATAGCCCGAGATCGACACGATATCCAGCGTGGCCCCGACCGGCAGCTGCGCGGTGCTGGTGTAGGTCTGGCTGTCGGCCAGCGCCATTCCGGCGTCGATGTCGATGGCGACGATGCCGCCGCCGGCCCGGGTGGCAGCGAACAGCATCATGTTGCCGCCGTACAGGCCCATCTCCATGTCGCCAATGCCCGAAATCAGGAAGGACGACGCCCCCTGAAAGGTCTGGACCGCTGAAATCGAGAACATCGCCCGCCCGCACACCCGTTCATCCCACGGGCAGACCCTGCAGGGTCAGCCGCGCCCGGACACGGAGCGGGCATGGCAGGAAAGCGGAACAAGGCTAAACTTCGCCTCGAATGGCAGACGACGCCGGGCGCCTCAGCGGCCGACGCCGGCGTATTCGGTAAACCCTGCGGCGCGCGCCTCGTCGGGGTCATAGACGTTGCGCAGGTCGGCCATCCGGGGATGCGCCATCTTGCGCGCCATCCGCGGCAGGTCCAGCGCGCGAAACTCGTTCCACTCGGTCAGCAGCACCACCAGGTCGGCCCCCTGCGCCGCATGATAGGCATCGTCGCACCAGCGCACCCCCGGCAACAGCGCCTCGCCCTCGTGGCGGCCCTGCGGGTCGCAGACGCGCACCCGCGCCCCCGCCCCCACCAGCGCGGGTACGATGGTCAGGCTGGGTGCGTCGCGCATGTCGTCGGTGTTGGGCTTGAAGGTCACCCCCAGCACCGCGATCACCTTGTCGCGCAAGGACCCGTCGCACAGGTCCTCGATCTTGTCGATCATCCGGCGCTTGACCTCGTCGTTGACCTTGATGACGGTCTCGACGATCTGCATCGGCACCGAGTGGTCCTGGCCAATCCGGGCCAAGGCCTTGGTATCCTTTGGAAAGCACGAGCCGCCATAGCCCGGGCCGGCATGCAGGAACTTGTTGCCGATGCGACCATCCATGCCGACGCCCTTGGCCACCGCCTTGATATCGGCGCCAACCCGTTCGCACAGGGCGGCGATCTCGTTGATGAAGGTGATCTTGGTCGCCAGAAAGGCATTGGCGGCGTACTTGACCATTTCGGCCGATTCCAGCCCGGTATAGACCACCGGGAATTCGCGCAGGAACAGCGGGCGGTAGATCTCGGCCATCACCTTGCGGGCGCGGTCGCTTTCCACCCCCACCACGACGCGGTCGGGGCGCATGAAGTCGTCGATCGCCGCGCCCTCGCGCAGGAACTCGGGGTTCGAGGCCACGTCGAATTCGGCGGCGGGGTTGGCCGCGCGCAGCACCTCGGCCACCTTGCGGTTGGTGCCGACTGGCACCGTCGACTTGGTCACCACCACGGCATAGCCGGTCAACGCCCGCCCGATCTCTTCGGCGGCCGCCATCACATAGGTCAGGTCGGCGTGACCGTCGCCACGGCGGGTGGGGGTGCCAACGGCGATGAACACCGCCCCCGCCCCGGCCATCGCCAAGGCCAGATCGGTGGTGAACGACAGCCGTCCGGCGGTGACGTTGCGGGCCATCAGCGCCTGCAAGCCGGGTTCGTAGATCGGCACTTCGCCCCGGTTCAGCCGATCGATCTTGCCGGGATCCTTGTCGACGCAGACCACCTCGTGCCCGAAGTCCGAAAAGCACACGCCGGACACCAGCCCGACATAGCCGGTCCCCACCATCACGATCTTCATGCCTGCCTCCGGCCCTTCCTTTTGCCGCCTACCTAGGCCGGGACACGCACGGCTGTCAAACGACTTGCGGCCGGCCGGGTTCCCCCGTGCCGGCCGCCCCGCCGCATCGCCTTGGTGCCCTGACGCGTCAGGCCCACTCGCCGGTGTTCACCAGCGTATCCGCGCCCAGCTTGCGCAGCCGCATGTAGGTTCCCGCCAGCACCGTGAAGGACCCCGAGGCCACCGTCTGCGCGATCCTCGGCCGGAACACCCCCGAAGTCGTCGTGCGGATCACGCCCGACACCCGCACGCAGTTGCCCGCCACGGTCGAGGCGGTGGTGACGTTTCGCGCGGTGTTGAAGGTGTTCGACATGGCGGCGCGCAGCGCCGTCGCCTGCGCCGTCTGCGTGGCCTTGAAGCCCAGCGACTCCCACTGGATCGCGGCACCCGAGATGGCGTCGAACAGCAGGTTCAACCCGTGCGAGGTGGCGCCGTTCGTCGACCACAGGATGCCCTGGAACTCGTAGGTGGCACTGGCGTCCAGCGTCATGCCGTCGGCGGTGGCGAACCAGGACTGGGTCGAGGTGTCGTTGACCTTGGCCTCGTCCGCGATCAGCCGCCGTTCGGCCCAGTTCGCAGCCGTGCCGGTCACGCTGAGGGTGGTCCCCGCCATCGCGAGGCCGGCACCCAGGTCGATCTCTTGCGCCACCCCCGAACCGCCGGCGCCGCGCCCGATCAGCCGCGCCCCGGCCGAGACGGCTTGCAGCTTGGCATAGGTGATGGCGCCATTGTCCACCGTCCAGGTCGCGCCGCCGCCCGACACCGTGATGTCGCCCTTGTCGCCATCGCTGAGACCACCGCCCCCGCCCGCGGCCGCCAGCGTTCCGCCGGTGAAGGTCAGGTTCGCGCCAATCGTTATCGGAGACCAGGTGTCGGCAGCACTGCGATAGTAGATCGTGTTCGTCCCGGTCAGCGCGGCCAGGGCGGTCAGGTCGCCGTCCAGCGGCTGCTTTGCGGCCAGGTCCGCGACCAGGTTGGTGACGGTCGACTGCGCCTGCGCCCCGGTGTGGTTGGCGCGGTCCAGCAGCGTCGCGTCGGGGCTGTTGGCGGTGGCGCCGTTCGCCACGTTCAACAGCGTGCGCACCTGCGCCGCCGTCAGCGCGACCGGGGTAGCGGCCGATCCGGTGTTGTTGCCGATGATCGAATTCGCAGCCAGGTTGGCCATCTTGGCCAGCGTCACGGCGCCGGTGTCCACCGTCCAGGTCGCGCCGCCGCCCGAAACCGTGATGTCGCCCTTGTCGCCATCGGCGACCGAGGCTGCCGCACCGACGATCACCGTCGCCCCGCCCGACCGCATCCGGATCTGGCCCGCGGTCGTGTTCAGCCAGATCATGCCGTTGATCGGCCCGGCCGGGTCGGTCGCCTGGCCGCCCAGCCACAGCGGCGCGGGCAGCGTCACCTCTCCGGTGCCGGGGTTGGTGGTCAGCGCGGTCGACCAGGCGCCGCCGTCGGCACTGACCTTGACCGAAAAGCCGTCGGTCCCGGCGGTGCCCATCTCGGCCCGGCCGGAAAAGCCGGTCTGGAACAGCAGGCTTGCGGTATCGCCCGCCGCGGCCTTGTTCAGCTTCAGCTGATGGCCCGCCCCGGCATGGTTCAACAGCGTCGCCGGCGAAGTCACCGCCAGCCGGTTGGTCGCATCCGGCGTGGCCGAAACGCCCAGCTGCGCCACCTTCACCGCACCGTCCGAGGGCGTCTTCCAGTCCAGCCCGTCAAAGACTGCGGTCTGCCCCTCGGCCAGGACATGCGCCTGCCAGCCCGGGCGCGGCAGGTGGAACTGCCAGCCCGTCGCCGTCATCACGGCGACCTGGCCAGTGCGGCCCGCCCAGGCCAGGGTCGCGCCCGCGGGCACGACGTGGCGGTCGCCCGCCACCGCCAGCGCGGGCGGCACGGTCTGGTCGCGGTTGATGACCGACAACTGGACGATCACGTCCAGCGCCACGAGGGCTTCGTTGTGGGTGACATGCTTCTGGGCCTGCGCCGGCAGGATCAGGGGAAGCCCCAGGATGTCGGTATCGTCGGGCATGGGTCAGGTTCTCCGCGCAAACGCCTTGGGTTGCGGGACCCTAGGGTCGCTCCCTCAACGCC
>JAGPCN010000016.1 GCA_018058035.1 Fuscovulum sp. | reverse complement strand
CGAAGGCGCGAAGAGGAAGGCGACGACCGCCGCCCCGATCCAGCCGACGATCGCCATCAACTCGCGCACGAAGCCGCGCGAATAGGCCAGGATCGCCGACAGGATGATGATCAGCGCCGCCCCGCCATCGACCGCGGTAAAATTCTCCATCGTCCACTCCTGCGGCTGTCAGCCGGCTCCGAACATCTCGCCCGTGAAGGCCGCAAGGTCGGCCATCTCGCGCAGCCGCAGTCCGCCGTCGCCCCCGAGGCGGGAGCGGGCAGGCACGGTCGCCTGTGTGAAACCAAGTTTCGCCGCCTCTTTCAACCTGTTTTCGGTCTGCCCGACCGGACGCAGCGCGCCGGAGAGGCTGATTTCGCCGAAAAGCACCATGTCGGGCGGGATCGCGACGTCTTCGCGCGCGCTCAGCAATGCGGCCGCCACCGCCAGGTCGGCCGCGGGTTCGGTGACCCGCAGGCCCCCGGCCACGTTCAGGAACACGTCCAGCCCGGTGAAGGGTATGCCCACCCGCGCCTCGAGCACCGCAAGGATGGTCGACAGCCGCCCCGCGTCCAGCCCAACCACCGTGCGCCGCGGCGTGCCGAGTGGCGAGGGCGCGACCAGGGCCTGGATCTCGGTCAGCACCGGTCTGGTGCCCTCGATCCCGGCAAAGACCGCGCTGCCGGGGGCGGGGGCGTCGCGCGCCGACAGGAACAGCGCCGAGGGGTTGGTGACCTGCGCCAGCCCCTCGCCGGTCATCTCGAAGACGCCGATCTCGTCGGCGGGGCCGAAGCGGTTCTTGACCGCGCGCAGGATGCGGAACTGGTGGCCGCGCTCGCCCTCGAAGTAAAGGACGGTATCGACCATGTGTTCGACCACGCGGGGGCCGGCGATCTGGCCCTCTTTCGTCACATGACCGACCAGGATGACGGCGACGCCGCGGCGCTTGGCAAAGGTCACCAGTTCATGCGCCGCCGCGCGGACCTGGCTGACCGAGCCGGGCGCCGCCTCGACCGTGTCCAGCCACATGGTCTGGATCGAATCGATCACCGCCAGAGCCGGACGCTCGGCATCCAGCGTGGTCAGGATGTCGCGCAAGCTGGTTTCCGCCCCCAGCGACACCGGGGCATCGCCCAATCCCAGCCGCTGCGCCCGCATGCGCACCTGCGCCGCCGCCTCTTCGCCCGAGATGTAGAGGCACTTCAGCCCCCGGCGGGCGAAACTGGCCGTCGCCTGCAAGAGCAGCGTCGACTTGCCGAT
Organism: Fuscovulum sp.; assembly: GCA_018058035.1. Classification (GTDB taxonomy): domain Bacteria; phylum Pseudomonadota; class Alphaproteobacteria; order Rhodobacterales; family Rhodobacteraceae; genus Pseudogemmobacter. Next base: position 24,071 of record JAGPCN010000016.1, on the reverse strand, counting down.
GCCGGGATCGCCGCCCACCAGCACGGCGCTGGCGGGCACCAGCCCGCCTCCCAGCACGCGGTCCAACTCGTCAATCCCCGACGAGGCGCGCGGCGGCGGTGCCTCTTCGGTCGCCAGGTCGGTCAGCGCGATCACCCGGCCCCTCGGCCCCAGGGCCTTGGGTCCGGCCGATAGCGGCGCCTCCTCGATGATCGAGTTCCAGGCCCCGCAAGCCTCGCAGCGGCCCTGCCATTTCTTGTGGGCGGCCCCGCAGGCCGTGCAGGTGAAGGCGGGCGCGGCCTTGCTCATGCGCAGCACCCGGGCGCGGCCGGGAACCGGAATTCGCGCGAATTCCGGCACGATTTCCGCGCGGAAATCGGCTGGCGCCCGGTCATTGCGCGGCCCTCCAGCCGATGAAGATCGACGCCAGGACGCAGCCGGTAAAGAGATACAGCCCCCAGGCCACCTCGACCGTCACCATGCCGGCGCCCTTGGCGATCACGATGTAAAGCGCGATCAGGAACACGTCGGCCATCGCCAGCTTGCCCAGGACATGCAGCACCGGCAAGGTGCGGGGGCTGAGCAGGTGCCAGTGGATCAGCGCCAGGCCGATGGTCTTGGCATAGGGTGCAAAGATTGCCAGGAAGGTCACCGCCAGCGCCAGCGGCACGTCGCTTTCCCACAGCGACTGCAGGCCGGTGACCACGGAAATCTCGTCCATGCCGAAGATCGGCAACAGGGCCGCGCGCATCAGCGGGGCAAACCAGGCCACCGGGAACAGAAGAAGCAGACAGAGGTTCAGCCAGCGCATGGCCCTTGGGTGACAGGCCGCAGGCCCGGCGTCAAGCCGGGGGCGGGCCCCGCGCTCAGGCCAGCGGTTCGGGGCGCGCAGGTTCTACCCGCTGCGGCTTGGGCAGGGCGACCACGTTGGTTTCGGGCCTGTCGTCCAGGTCCACGGCGTAGCCGAGACCGGGCAGGATTTCGCGCAGGTCGGCCTCCAGCCGCTTGATCTGGACCTGGGCCTGGCGTTCCTCGGCCTCGATGTCGGTCAGCCAGCGTTTCAGCTCGTCGCAGGTGCGGCGCGCGATGGCCAGCCGGTCGGTCATGGCATGCACTTCCTCTTGCCGCTGGGCCAGAAAGGACTTGGCGCGCGCCACCTTGACGTCGGAATAGGCGCGGGCCAGGTCGCGGGTCTCATGGCTCATCTGCGCCGCCAGTTGCAGCAGTTCGGGCTCCAGGTGGCCGAAGTCGGGGTGCTTGCGCAGCGCCTCCATCCGGGCGCGCACGCTGTCGAATTCCGACGACAGGCTGAACACGCCGGCGCGGTCGGCGGCATGGGCCAGCCGGTAGGCGCGGGCGACATCCTCGACCCCCATGGCAAAGCTGCGGTGGCTGCGCTCCAGCCGGGTCATGCGGGAATTGGCGGGCAGGTAGAAGCACAGGATGACCAAAAGCGCGGTCAGCCCCAGCTGCATCCACATCCCGGCCCCGGGCACCGCCAGGGGCCCGAAGGCAAGGTACAGCGTTGGCCAGGGCATCCAGCCCAGGGCCGCGAAGGCCGTCGCCAGCACCAGCCCGAAGGTCAGCGCCACGATGGCGCCCTGCGCGGCTGCCTGGCCGCCCTCCATCACCTTGCGGAACGTTCCGCCCGACAGATCGAACATTTACCGGTCCCCCAACCGCACACGCGCCCAAGCAAATCCGATGGGGGAGATTCGGCAAGGAGAATCCAATGGAATTTCCGAAAACCCTTCGGAATTCAGCAAGATGCGGAGAGTTGTTTCGATCACGGAAACAGTCTTCAACCCTGGCGCGATTGTCGGCTCAGGCCGTCGCGGCCCGCAACAGCGCCACGACACAGGCGACCAGGATCGCCATCAGGTGCGTAATCACCACCGCATGCACCCAGACCGGCGTCGGGCGGTTCACCCAGACATGCCGCGCCCAATAGCCGACCAGCCCCAGCCAGCCCAGGATGCTGACCATGCCGCCGATCTGGCGCAGGGTGGGGTCGGCAAAGGACAGCGGCAGGAACAGCCAGATCGCCATCGCCGCGGCCCAGAGCGCCAGCCGGCGGTTGCCGGTCTCGCGCTCGGCCACGCCGAAGAGGCCCGACAGCGTGATCGTCATCGGCAGCGTCATCAACAGCCAGTGCATGATCGGCGAGGGCGTCAGCAGGCGGGCCAGGAAGTCGGCGCTCATCGCACCGACTCGATCGGTCCCTGTGCCCGGCCGTGGATGAATTGCTGGACGTAAGGGTCTGGCGTTGCATCCATTTCCGCCACCGGCCCGGTCCACTGGATGCGGCCGGCATGCAGCATCGCCACCCGGTCGGCGATGGCGCGGACAGAGCTCATGTCATGCGTGATCGTCATTGCCGTCGCGCCCATCTCGACCACGATCTCGCGGATCAGGTCGTTGATGACGCCCGCCATGATCGGGTCAAGGCCGGTCGTCGGCTCGTCGAAGAAGATGATCTCGGGCTCGGCGGCGATGGCGCGGGCCAGGCCCACGCGCTTTTGCATGCCGCCCGACAGTTCCGCCGGGAAAAGGTCGGCGACCTGCGGACCCAGGCCCACCCGGCGCAGCTTTTCCAGCGCGATCTCGCGCGCCTCGGCCTTGGGCCGTTTCAGCGCTCCGCGCATCAGGCGGAAGGCCACGTTTTCCCAGACCTTCAGCGAATCGAACAGCGCGCCGCCCTGGAACAGCATGCCAAAACGGGCCAGGAACGGGTCGCGCTCGGCCTTGGTCACGTCCTGGCCGTCCAGCGTGATGGTGCCGCCGTCATGGCGCACCAGGCCCAGGATGCATTTCAACAGCACCGACTTGCCGGTGCCCGAGCCGCCGATCACCACCACGCTTTTCCCCGAGGGAATCACCAGATCCACCCCGCGCAGGACGTGGTTCGATCCGAACGACTTGGTGACCCCCGAAAGCGTGATCATGCGTTGAAGAACACCTCTGTCAGCAGGTAGTTGGCCGCCAGGATCAGCACGCTGGCCGAGACCACCGCCGCCTTGGTCGCCGCGCCCACGCCTTGCGCGCCCCGGGCGCTGTTCATCCCGTGATAGCAGCCCATCAGCGCCACCAGAAAGCCGAACACCGCGCCCTTGACCAGGCCCGAGCCGATGTCCCAGGCCTCAAGGAACTCCACCGTGTTCTTCAGATAGGCGGCGGAGTTGAAGTCCAGCCTGGTGATGCCCACCAGCCAGCCGCCCATGATGCCGATGGCATCGCCCACGCCGACCAGCACCGGAACCGTCAGCGTGGCCGCCAACAGGCGCGGAACCGTCAGGTACTTCATCGGGTTGGTCGACAGGGTGACCAGCGCGTCGATCTGTTCGGTCACCTTCATCGTGCCGATTTCCGCCGCGATGGAGGACGCCACCCGCGCCGCCACCATCAGCCCGCCCAGCACCGGGCCCAGTTCGCGCGCCATGCCGATGGCGACGATCTGCGGCACCACGGCTTCGGCGTTGAACCGGCTGCCGCCCGCGTAGATCTGCAAGGCCAGCGCGCCGCCGGTGAAGATTGCGGTCAGGCCGACGACGGGCAGGCTGAACCAGCCGATCTGCATCACCTGGTGGCCGAACTCGCGCCAGTAGAACGGCGGGCGCAGCAGATGGCCAAGCGCGGTGGCCGCATAGATCGCCACCCGCCCCACGGCCGCAAGGGCCGACAGGACGGGCCGGCCCAGGGCGGCCAGGAAGCCTGTCAGGGCCTCAGCCACGGGATTCCAGATAGCGGCGGTGATAGCGGGCGCCCAGACCCGTCAGGATTTCGTAGCCGATGGTGCCGGCAGAATCGGCCAGTTCGTCCACCGACTGGTGCGGGCCCAGGATGTCCAGCACCTTGGGCACTTCGGCCAGGTGCGTCACGTCGACGGTGACCATGTCCATCGAGACGCGACCGACCAGAGGGCAGGGCGTGTCGCCATCCCACAGCATCGCATTGCCAGAAAGGGATCGGATCAGCCCGTCGGCATAGCCGCCCTGGCAGGTGGCGATCAGGGCGGGGGCCTCGGCCTCGAAGGCGCAGGCATAGCCGACCGTTTCGCCGGGCGCGACCTCGCGCACCTGGATCACCGGCAGGGACAGGGTGACGACGCGCTCGGCCGTTTCGAACGGACGGCCGCCGAAAAGGCCGATGCCCGGGCGCGTCAGGTCAAAGTGGTACTGCGGCCCCAGAAGGATGCCGCCGGTCGCCGCAAAGCTGCGCGGAATGCCGGTGCCGTCGGTCATCTCGTGGAACATCTGCAGCTGTTGCAGGTTCATCGGATGGTCGGGTTCGTCGGCGCAGGCCAGGTGGCTCATCAGCATCACCGGGCCGGCCTCGATCAGGATGGCGGCGACCGCCTCCCATTCCAGCATCTCGATGCCCAGCCGGTTCATGCCGGTGTCCAGCTGCACCCCGAACGGGTGGCCGGGCAGCGCCTCGAGGTGCCGGGTGATCTGTTCCAGGCTGTTCAGCATCGGCGTCAGGTCGAGGTCGCCGATCATCTCGGTATCGCCCGCCATATGGCCCGACAGCACGTTGATCTGCGGCCCCGGCCCAAGCGCCTGGCGCACCGCCGCGCCCTCTTCGGCGGCGGCGACAAAGAACCGCCGCGCGCCGGCCTGGGCCAGCGCCCGCGACACCCGCGCCGCCCCCAGGCCATAGGCATCCGCCTTTACAACCGCGCCGGTCTGCACGCCCTGGCCCGAAAGCCGGTCAAGCGCGCGCCAGTTCGCGGCAATCGCATCCAGATCAATCGCAAGGGTCGCTGTCGCCATGATGGGCCTTTCTTGACGGGGCGGGGCGCGCGGTCAAGCGGAAAGGTTGCGCCGCTTTCCCCCTGACGACACCCGCCCGCGGCAGCAGCCGCTTACGCCGATGCGGCAAGCCGGCCCTTGCGTCCGCCCCCCCCTTGGGCGACCAAGGGCCATGAGCCACGATCACGCCGCCCACCCCGACCGCGACGCCTCGGCCGATGTCGCCGATGCCACCCTGACCGCGCTGACCTTTCTGGGTCTGGCGGTGTCGGCGCTGCACCAATGGATCGCTCCACTGCCCGCCGGCCTGAACGGGGCCGCGCTGGCGCTGGCCTTTCTGGCCGGCGGCATTCCGCCGCTGCGGTCGGCGCTTGGCGCGCTGTGGAATGACCGGGTGCTGGACATCGACCTTCTGATGGTGATCGCCGCGCTGGCCGCCGCTGCTGTCGGCTCGGCGCTGGAAGGGGCGGTGCTGCTGGCGCTGTTCTCGATCTCGGGCACGCTGGAGAATCGCGCCATGGGCCGCGCCCGCCGCGCGGTCGAGGCGCTGATGTCGCTGCGCCCCGAAACCGCCTTTCTGGTCACGCCCTCGGGTGTGCAGGAAGTTGCGGTCGAAACCCTGGTCCCCGGCGACCGCGTCATCCTGCGCCCCGGCGCGCGGGTACCCGTCGACGGCCGCGTCTCCGAGGGCGAGGGGCGGGTCGACGAATCCACCGTCACCGGCGAATCGCTGCCCGTCCAAAAGACCCCCGGCAGCCGGATGCACGAGGCCTGCGTCAACCTGGACGGCGTCCTGACGATGGAGGTGACGCGCGCCCTGGCCGACAGCACGGTGGCCCGGATGATCCGCCTGGTGACCGAGGCGCAGGCCGCCCGCGCGCCGTCCGAGCGGTTCTCGGAATGGTTCGGCCAGCGCTATACCGTGGCGGTGCTGGCGGGTTCGGTGCTGGCGTTCTTCGGCTTCCGCGCCTGGGGCTATGACCTGGACCACGCGCTCTACCACGCGGCGACGCTGCTGGTCGCGGCCAGCCCCTGCGCGGTGGTGATCTCGGTTCCCGCCGCGATCCTCTCGGCCTTGTCGGCGGCGGCGCGGGGCGGCGTTCTCTTCAAGGGCGGCGCCGCGCTGGAACGGCTGGCCGAGGTGAAATCCTTTGCCTTCGACAAGACCGGCACGCTGACCACGGGCCGCGCCGAGGTGACCGGCCTGACCGCGCTGGATGGCGACGGCGATGGCCTGCTGGCGCTGTTTGCCGGGATCGAGGCGCAGTCCGAACACCCGATTGCCGCCGCGATCCGCCGCGCCGCGCTGTCTGCCGGCGTCACGCCGGTGACGGTGACCGAGGTCCTCGCCCACCCGTCCGAAGGCATCACCGGCCGCGACGCCGAGGGGCCGGTCTGGGCCGGCAACGCGCGCATGGTCGACCGCATGGGCGCCAACGGCCACGCCGACAGCCACGCGCCCGAGGCGGGCGAGGAAACCTTCGTCTGGCTTGGCCGCGGTTCGCGGGTGTTGGGCTGGGTGACGGTAGCCGACGCCCCGCGCGAAACCTCGGGCCAGGCGCTGGAGACACTGCGCCGCGGCGGCGCGCGGGTGGTGATGATGACGGGCGACCGCCGCCCGGTGGCGCTGCGCATCGGCCGCGCGCTCGGCTTTGCCGAACCCGACATCGAAGCCGGGCTGATGCCCGCCGACAAGGTGGCGCTGGTGGAACGTCTGGCGGGGCAGGGGCCGGTCGCCTTTGTCGGCGACGGGGTGAACGATGCAGCCGCGCTGGCGCGCGCCGACGTCGGCATCGCCATGGGGGCGGCGGGGTCCGAAGTGGCGCTTCAGGCCGCCGACGTGGCGCTGATGGCCGAGGATATGGGCCAGCTGGCCGATGCCCACCGCCTGGCGCGGCGGGCGGCACGGATCATCCGGCAGAACCTGGTCTTCGCCATCGGCGCCATGGCGGTGCTGGTCACCGGCGGGCTGTTCTTCGAACTGCCGCTGCCGCTGGCGGTGATCGGCCACGAAGGCGGCACGCTGCTGGTGGTGCTGAACGGCCTGCGGCTGCTCGCCGACCCGATCCGCCGGGGCTAGCCGGAATTCACGCGAATTCCGGCGATTTCCGCGCGGAAATCGGGGCCCTCAGCCCAAAGCGCGGTCCAGATGCACATAGCCGCCGTCGACGAACAGCCATTGTCCGGTGGTGTGCCCCGACCGTGGCGACAGCAGGAACACCGCCATCGCCGCGATCTCGTCGGCCTCGGTCATCCGGTGGCCCAGCGGGATGCGCGCCGTGATCGTCGCCAACTGAGCGGCAGGGTCGGGGAATGTCTCCAGCCAGGCCGCATACATCGGCGTCATCACCTCGGCCGGCAGGATGGCATTGACCCGCACCCCGTCGGGGGCCAGCGCGGCGGCCCATTCCCGCGTCAACCCCAGCTGCGCCGCCTTGGCCGCGACATAGGCCGAGGTCCGCCCCTGTCCGGTCAGCGCGGTCTTGGAACTGATGTTGACGATCGCGCCCCGGGTGGCCTTGAGGTCCTCGAGGCACAGATGCGCCAGCGTGTAGTAATGCACCAGGTTCTGTTGCAGCGAGGTGCGGAACGCCTCCGGTCCCGCCTCCAGCCCCACACCGTCATTGGTGCCGGCATTGTTCACCAGCGCGTCGATCCGCCCCCACCGCGCCCGGACCTCGTCCACCGCCGCCCGACAGTCGTCGTCCTTCGCCAGATCGGCCCGAACCCAGCCCGCCCGTGGCGATACCTCCCGCAGTCGGTCCAAGAAACCCTCTTCCGGTGCCCGCCGCGCCAGGATCACCGGCACCGCGCCTTCGGCTGCCAGCGCACGGGAAATCGCCCCGCCGATGCCGGCCCCGCCACCCGTGACGATCACCACTTTCTCCGCCAGCCCCAGGTCCATCCGCCCCTCCCGTTTCGCGGCAGGATGGCAAAGCCCGCAGCCGGGGGAAAGGGGGGAGCCGCCTCGGGGGGCATCGAGCCCCCGCTCGGCGGCATGGCTTGCGCCAGGCCTGCACAGGGGGAGCGGGCTTCGGCGTCGGCTGCCTCCGGCGGGAGTATTTGACAAAGAGCAAGCCGGACCGGAGTCCCGAGCGGCATCAGTCCGGTTCAAATACCCCGGGGAGCTCGAGGGGCAGCGCCCCTCGTCAGGCGCCATCGGCCACCCGGCGCGGCATCGGCCACAACGAAAAAGGCTTGCGGCGGCAGCCGCGCAATTGCTTCACCGCGCTGGCCGCCCGGTGCCCTCGCGTCAGAAACCGACGTCGGGTCCGCCCTCGCCCTGCCACGGCTTCGCCAGGTTGCCGAACCGGGTGAAGCGGCCCTCGAACGACAGTTCCACCGTGCCGATCGGACCGTGGCGCTGCTTGCCGATGATCACCTCGGCCTTGCCGTGGCATTGCTCCATCATCTGCTGCCAGGCCGCCATCTTCTCCAGCTCGTGATCCGCCGGCTTCTCGCGCTCGCGATAGTATTCCTCGCGGAACACGAACATCACCACGTCGGCGTCCTGTTCGATCGAGCCCGATTCGCGCAGGTCGCTCAGTTGCGGCCGCTTGTCCTCGCGGCTTTCCACCTGGCGCGACAGCTGCGACAGCGCGATCACCGGCACGTTCAGTTCCTTGGCGATCGCCTTCAGCCCCTGGGTGATCTCGCTGACCTCCTGCACCCGGTTCGCCTCGGAGGACTTCGACGACCCCTTCAGCAGTTGCAGGTAGTCGATCATCAGCACGTCCAGCCCATGCGTCCGCTTCAGCCGACGCGCCCGTGCCGCGACTTGGGAGATCGGCAGCGCCGGGGTGTCGTCGATGTAGAGCGGGCAGGTTTCCAGCTCTTTCGCGGCATCGACGAAGCGGCGGAATTCGCCTTCGGTCATGTCGCCGCGGCGGATCTGTTCGCTGGGCACTTCCGAGGCCTCGGACAGCACCCGCGCCGCCAGTTGCTCGGCGCTCATCTCGAGGCTGAAGAACCCGACGCAGCCGCCCTGGACAGCACCTTCGGTGCCGTCGGGCTTGCGGCCGCGGCGATAGGCCTTGGCGATGTTGAAGGCGATGTTGGTGGCCAGCGAGGTCTTGCCCATCGAGGGCCGCCCGGCGAGGATGATCAGGTCGCTGTCGTGCAACCCGCCCAGCTTCTTGTCCAGGTCGACAAGGCCGGTGGAGATGCCCGCCAGCCCGCCGCCGCGCTGATAGGCGGCGTTGGCCACGTTGACCGCATCGGTCACCGCCTTGAGGAAGGACTGGAAGCCGCGCTCGGCCGCGCCCTGTTCGCCGAGGCGATAAAGCCGCTGCTCGGCCTCGGTGATCTGTTCGCGCGGCTCGCTGTCGATCTCGACCTTCTGCGCGCGGTCGGCGATGTCGCGGCCCAGCTGGATCAGCTCGCGCCGCACCGCAAGGTCATAGATCATCTGCGCATAGTCGCGCGCGGCAAAGCTGCTGATCGCCGATCCCGCCAGCCGCACCAGATAGGCCGGGCCCCCCAGTTCCTTCAGCCCCGCGTCATCCTCCATGAAGGCCTTCAGCGTGACGGGCGAGGCCAGGGCGTTCTTCTGGATGCGGGCGCTGGCGATCTCGAAGATGCGGGCGTGGACCGGGTCGTAGAAATGCTCGGCCTTCACCAGGCTGGCGATGCGGTCGTAGATGTCGTTGTTGACCAGCACCGCGCCCAGAAGCTGCTGCTCGGCCTCGATGTTGTGCGGCAGCGCGTCGGTTCCGGGTGCCGCTGCCGGAACCTGCGCCGGCCGCAACGTGGCGATCTCACTCATGCCTCACACCCCTTTTCCCCGCGCGTCTGATGCACGCTTTCCGCCCTGTCGGGCAACTCTGATAGCTTTGTGGACAAGTCTGTGGGCCAGAGCCTGCCCCCGACTCGTCAGGCGATCAGCCTACCACATCTCGTGGGGCAGCGGAGGGCAATCTCCATCCCTGTCCCGAGGGGGGCAGGGAATCGGCAGACTATCCCCAAAGGCTCCACAGCGCCGCCCCCGCAAATCCGCCTTGACGTTGCGTCACTTGCTGCGGGCCGACTGCCAGGCGCGCGGGTCGCGCAGGAAGTCCTCGACCCCCGCCAGCGTCTCGGCATCGAAGGCGCCGCTGGCGCGCGCCTCGGCCAGCATGTCCCACCAGGTGCAGAGATGGATCAGCTTGATGCCATGCTCGGCCAGCCGCGCCTCGACGCCCTCGAAGATGCCGTAGTAGAAGATCACCGCGGTATGGCCGCAGGTGGCCCCGGTGTCGCGGATCGCGTCGACGAACGAGAGCTTCGAGCCGCCGTCGGTGGTCAGGTCCTCGACCAGAAGCACGCGCTGGCCTTCGGTCATCGCGCCTTCGATGCGGGCGTTGCGGCCATAGCCTTTCGGCTTCTTGCGCACATAGGTCATCGGCAGCGCCAGCCGCTCGGCCACGAGGGCGGCAAAGGGAATGCCCGCCGTCTCGCCGCCGGCGATGTTGTCGAAGGCCTCGAAGCCTGCCTCGCGCATCACCGTGACGGCCAGGAAGTCCATCAGCATCGAGCGGATGCGCGGATAGCTGATCAGCTTGCGGCAGTCGATGTAGGTGGGGCTGGGCAGGCCGGAGGCCAGGGTGAAGGGCTGGCGCGCGTTGAAATGCACGGCGCCGATCTCCAGGAAGGCGCGGGCGGTCAGGCGGGCGATTTCCTCTTTCGGCGGGAAGGTGGCGGGGATCATCGGGCACTCCTTTCAGGCGATGCTCCTCGTTCGACTTCGTCTCCTCGTCGCGGGTCCTGCGACGAGTGTCGAAGACATCGAGGAGCGCGGATCAGGTCTCGACGTGCCAATGCACGGGGAAGCCGGGGTCGAAGACGGTCACGGGGCCGGCCTCGGTAAAGATCTTCGGCGGGAACTGGTGCGGCGCCTCGTGCCGGACCAGCCGGAGGCGGGTCTCGTTCGGGGCCAGCCGGTAGAAGGCGGGGCCATGCAGGCTGGCAAATCCCTCCAGCCGGTCCAGCGCGCCCATCTCGTCGAAGACATGCGCCAGAAGGGCCATGGTGTTGGTGGCGGTGAAGCAGCCGGCGCAGCCGCAGGCATGTTCCTTCAGCGCATCGACATGCGGGGCGCTGTCGGTGCCCAGGAAGTAGCAGGGCTTGCCGCTGGTCGCCGCCGCCCGCAGCGCCTGGCGGTGGTGTTCGCGTTTGGCGACCGGCAGGCAGTAGTAATGCGGCTTGATCCCGCCGACCAGGATATGGTTGCGGTTGATGATCAGATGGTGCGTGGTGATCGTGGCGCCCAGATTGGCGCCGCCGGTGGCCGCATAGGCCGCGCCTTCGGCCGTGGTGATATGTTCCATCACCACCCGTAGTTCGGGCAAGCGACGGCGCAGCGGGTCCAGCACCGTGTCGATGAACACCGCCTCGCGGTCGAAGATGTCGACCTCGGCCGCGGTCACCTCGCCATGGGTGCAAAGGGGCAGGCCGATCTCGGCCATCTTTTCCAGCACCGGCATCACCGCGTCCAGGTTGCGCACCCCGGATTGCGAATTCGTCGTGGCCCCGGCCGGGTACAGCTTGACCGCCTTGACCAGGCCGCTGGTCGCCGCCGCAGCCACATCCGCCGGATCGGTGCCCTCGGTCAGGTACAGCGTCATCAAGGGCTCGAACACCGCGCCCTCGGGCAGGGCGGCCAGGATGCGGTCGCGGTAGGCCGCGGCTTGCGCGCCGGTCACCACCGGCGGCACCAGGTTGGGCATCACGATGGCGCGGGCGAAATGCCGCGTCGTTTCGGGCAGCACTCCCTGCAGCATCGCGCCGTCGCGCAGGTGCAGGTGCCAGTCATCGGGGCGGCGGATCACGATCTCTTGCATGGCCCCGCCCTAGCGCAAACCGGCGCGGCTGGCCAGAGGCTGCGGGGGGCCGACGGGGGCCGACGGGCCGGAAATCCCCCCTTGGGCCGGGCGCCCGGATCGGGCAGACAGGAGAGGCCGCTTTTCCCGGGGGGTCCGATGCGCCGATATCTCGCCTGTCTCCTGCTTTGCCTGCCTGGCGCCGCGGGCGCCCAGGATTGCGCCGCTGCGATGGACCAGGCGACGCTGAACCAATGCGCCTACCAGGACTGGCAGGCCGCCGATGCCGACCTGAACGCCGCCTACCGGCAGGCCCTGGCGCTTTTGCAGGCCTGGGATGCCGACCTGCCGGACGACCTGCGGGGCGGTGCCACGGCGTTGAAAGAGGCGCAGCGAGCCTGGATCACCTTTCGCGACAAGGCCTGCGAGGCCGAGGGCTTTGCCATGCGCGGCGGCAGCGCCGAGCCGCTGTTGATCTACGGCTGCATGCGCCAGGTGACCGAAGACCGCGCCCGCCAGCTGTGGGCCATGGTCGATGCCTATCGCGACCTCTGATCCGGTGGCGGCCCCGACTCAGCCGTCAGCGCCGGTCAGTTCGGCCAGGCGGGCGGCGAACTTCGGCGCCTTCATCCGTCGCAATACGCTGCGGCAAATGCGCTTTTCCAGCTCGGGCCGCTTTTTCGCGGCGGCGACGGCCAGGATCGTCTTGAGGTAGAACGCATAGGACCGCCGCGACCGCCAGTGCCGGGCAAAGCCCGAAGGCGTCAGCGTGCCCGCCATCGCATCCTCGATCACCTTGTCCAGGATGCCCGAGCCGGCCAGCGCGCGTTCGGTCATCTCACCGGTGCGCCGGGCCTTGAGCGGCGTCACCCAGGGCGCGCGGAACAGCGCGGCATGCATGGCGTCGGGGGCGTTCAGCGGATCATGCACCAGCCAGACATGGCCCGCGCCCTCGGTCATGTCGGGCGCATAGCCGTAGCGGCTGGTGAAATCCAGCCGCCGCAGGGCCAGGTGGCGGCGATCCCAGCCGGCGGTTTCAGGGTCCAGCGTGGCGCGCGGCGCCACCGCCAGCACCCGCGCGCCCGGGGCGGCGACCGCATAGGCGCAGGCGGCGTAGCCCGCGGCCCCGGCGCCATAGAACAGCACCTGGTCGAAATCGTCGAAGAAGGCGTCGTCGACCAGCCGGTCGAAATAGCCCCAGACGGCGCGGTCGCGCCACCAGGTCTCGCCCTCGGCGATCAGCGTCAACAGCGACCAGCCGCGCGCCTTGGCGATGGCATGGGCCGCGGGCAGCTGATCCTCGCGCGCCCGGATCGTCTCGGCCCGCTCGAAGGTGACCAGAAGCGTGGCGCGGTCTTCGGCGAAAAAGGCCCAGTGCCGGGTGCCCAGAGGCTCCAGATAGCCGTCATCCTCGGCGATGGCATCCATCGCCGACAGCCAGTCGTCTTCCCCCCCGGCCAGGGGGGCAGAGGCACGGATCGCCGCATCGGTCATGGTCGGACACCCCGGAACGGGCCACGGAACAGAGGCCTGCATTGTCGCCCATGCCGCCCGGCCCGACAAGCCGCGATGGCCGCGCGACTGCCCGCATTCCGGCAACAGACCGTTGCCGGTTCAACCATTCGCCATGCCGGCCGGACCGTGGCGCCAGACCAGCCGCGCCTCTTCGGGGTTCAAGGTGCGGGTCGGGCCGCACATCAACAGCCGCCCGAAAAAGGCCCGCCAGGGCTCTTGCGCCATCAGCTGCAGGAACCGCTCCTGCCGCCAGCGCACCGCGGCCGCGTGCAGCGGCCCCAGAACCGGATCGGCGCGCAAGTCCGCGCGCAAGGCGGAACTGTCCAGCGCCAGCACCGTCCGGTCCTCGACATCGCAGAAGTTCCGCTCGACCCAATAGCCGACATCCGCGGCCGAGGCCTCGCGGTTCGCCCGCCCGCGGTCGGCCTTGACCAGAAAACCCTGCATCGACCCCAGGGCATAATGGTTCAGCTGCACCAGCCCGTAATGGTCGCGGCCAAGGTCGGAAAAGATCCGTCCGGTGCGGAACGCCTCGGGCAAGGCCTCGCCCGAGCCGTCAACCCAGACCTGGGCGGGCATCCGCAAAGGGTCGGGCTGGCGCGGCCGGTGGACACCCAGCTTGCCGTAGCTGCCATCGTTGCGGAACAGGGTCTTGAACAGCATCGCCCGCCAGGGCCAGTGCAACACCGCGGGCGCGGCCCGGGTGAAGACCTGCGTCACCGGCCGGTCGTCATCGGCGATCACGCCGGCATTGCCGAACAGCCGCCAGGTCAGCGGAATGGCGGTGGCACGGGGCAGGACGGCCAGCAGGGCCGCCACCGTGCGGTCGCCGGCATGGATGTTGACATATTCGTCGATGTCCAGGACCAGCACCCAGTCCGCGGCCCGGACCAGCGGATGCCGGTCGGCGGCCTTCAGGGCCGCCCATTGCGGCCCCTCGTCCTGCGGGCCGTCATTGCGGACATGGGCCAGCCAGCCAAGCGCGGCCAGCCGGTCCAGCATCGCGTCGGTGCCATCGTCGCAATCGTTCGAAAACACCAGGAAATCGGTGAAACCGCAGGCCCGGTGATGCGCCAGCCAGTCGATCAGGAAGGCGCCCTCGTTCTTCACCGTCGCAACGGCCAGTACCCGCATCATGCCGCGCCCCTCATCGTGCCCCGCCCGAGTTTTCGTCGAAAACTCGATTCCGGCCCGCCACATGCGAGTTTTCGTCGAAAACTCGCTGGCCCCGCCGCCACAGTTTCCCGATTTTTCGTCGAAAAATCGCGCTCTTCAATGTTCGGCCTCGCCCTCGAATGCCACCGTGAAGAAGAAATCCGCCGCCACCTCCTGCTCATGCAGGTCCGCCGGAATCACCGAAGGCCCGGCGTTGAACACCGCACTGCCGAAATGCTGCTGCATCCGGCACAGCTTTTCCATCCGCGCGCCTGTCAGCTCGCCATGGAACCGCTCGTAGGTCTCGGTCGCGCGCAGTTCTGCGATCTTGTCGCGGTGGCAGCGCACCGAAAATGCGTGCGCCGCCCGGATCTCGGGGTCTGCCATCAGCCGATCCCATTCCGCCTGAAGGGCGGGGATCATCCGCTGGATCGAGCGGTCCTCGTCGGCATTGTGGTTCATCCGGAACCAGTAGTTCAGCCCCTGGTCGCGGTCGACATGGTTCACCCGGCCGCGGTCGCGCTTGACCAGGAACGATTCGGCCGACCGCACCGCGTAATGGTTCAGTTGCACCCAGTCGTAGCCATAGGTGTCGATCGTCGAGCGCCAGCCGTTGCGGAACATCTCCTTCGGCATCGGCCGCCCCGAGCCGTTCAGCCAGCGCACCTCGTCCCAGAGGTCGGGTTTCAGCCCCTTGGGCCGGTGCACGCCCAGCTTCTTGTAGATCTCGATGTTGCGAAACAGCGTCTTGAAGCCCCAGGCCTGATGCGGCTTGCGCACCACCTCGGGCGCGCAACGGGTGAACTGCTGCAGAAGGAAGCGGTCCTGATAGTCGTGCACCTCGGAATTGCCGAACAGGCGCCAGGTCAGCGCGATCATGTTCGCGCCGGGCATCGCCGCCTCCATCGCCGAATACAGCGCCGAAAGCGTGCCGTCGCCGATCTTGATGTCGATGAACTCATCGACATCCATGCAGATGCCCCAGGCGCAATTCTGCATGATCGGCTCGGCCTCCGCCGCCTGAAGCGCCGCGTGCTGCGGCTTCAGGTCCATTTCGCGGAACGGGTTCTCGCGCCATTGGCACAGGCCCTTGGCCATCAGCATCTGCAGCATCGTGTCGGTGCCGTCGGTGCAATCGTTGGTGTAGATCAGGAAATCGTCCACCCCGATCGCCCGGTGATAGGCGATCCATTCCAGGATGAACGGCCCCTCGTTCTTCATAGTCGTCACGATCGCCGTCCGCCCGGCCTGCGGGGCAGGGGCCGCCGCCGCCTTGGCCTTCGACGCCGGCGGCCGCACCGGCCGCGCCCCCAGCACCTCCGCCAGCGCCACCAGACCCGCATCCTCGATCAGCGAGGTCTTGGGCGCCAGCACGCTGGCCGTGTCGCCCTTGACCCGCAAGGCCATCGCCCGCCAGAACGGCAGCGCCACCTTCGGGTTGCTGTAGGAAATCCGCGTCTGCCGCCAGGTCTTGTCCAGCCCCAGCACAGCCGGCGCACAGGCCCAGCGGGCCGAGCCGCTGGTGGCGTCGAACTGCCGGCAGACGTGGTCGCCGAACCCCGGATCGCGGCCCGGCCGCACCCGCCACGGGTAGACTCGCCGCCCCGCCAGCGCGACCACGCCCTGCGCCACCGCCAGGTCGAAGATAGTCGGCCCGCCGTCGCGCAGGCCCAGGATGTCGCAAGCCTCCAGCGCCACCACGGCGCGGGCCTGCGACAGATGGCGCCACTTCATCCATTCATACAGGATCCCCTCGCCCAGGGGCGACCGCCACTCATCCGCCGCGGGCTTTTCCATCCGATCCTTGCCCGGCGCATCGGGGGCCAGATAGGGATGGGTCTCGGGGCCCATCTCCGGCTTGCCCGCGGGCAGGGCCAGCGTCACGACCCGTAGCGCAACCCGCCCGTCAAGGGCCGCCTCCAACGCCTCGGCGAAGCCAGCTTCGGGCAGCCGGTTCACCACCAGCACCGCATCCGCGCCATGGTGCAGCGCGTGGTACAAGACCCCCTCGGCCACCTGTGCCGGCGTCTCGGACAGCCGTACCAGGAACAGCACGTTGCGGCCCGCAAAGGCCTCGGTCTGCGCCGCCGCCACCGGCACCACCAGCGCGCGGCCATCGGCCAGCGGCAGGCGGAAATCGCCCGCCCGGCCGGGCAGCACAACCATCAGCCCGCCAGAGATCTCGCGCAGGTCCTCGATCCCCACCGGCGCCACCGCCGCCGGGTCGCTTGTCGCCCCGAAGAACAGCCGCACCCGCCCGTCGGCACAAAGCACGCCGTCCAGGAACCGCGGCAGCGCCGCATTCCCGGTCTCGAACGACGCCACCCGGTCCGTGTCCGTACTGCCCGCCATGACGATCTGCCGCCGCCTCCTACTGCGCCTTGCTACCACGCGCCGCCCGCTCCGCGAAGGGCCGTGCCCCCGACGGGGGCAAAGTGTTGCCCGGCCGACTCTGTCGAAAATCCTCTCGGCTTTCCCCCTTCGCCGCCGCATCCTTCGCGGATACTGTTGCGGAAACGGAAACAGCAAAGCACGACCCATGACCCCCGAATACCGCGTCGCCGCCCTCTGGATCGGCGGACCGCTTTCCTTCCTCGAACAGCTCTGCCTGATCTCGTTCGTCCACGCGGGCCAGCACATCACGCTATACACCTATGAGCCGGTGCCGAACGTGCCGCCGGGGGTCGAGGTCGCCGACGCCAACGCAATCCTGCCGATGACCGGCTACCTGACGCATTCGCGCACCGGCAGCCCGGCGCTGCATTCCGATGTGTTCCGCTATCACCTGCTGGCGAAGTGCGACCGCACCATCTGGGCCGATACCGATGCCTATTGCGTGCGCCCCTTCACCACGCCGAACGGCCATTTCTACGGCTGGGAGTCGAAAAAGCACGTCAACGGTGGTGTCCTGGGCTTTCCCAAGGACAGCGAAACCCTGCGCCTGCTGCTGGAGCATACGTCGGACGAGGCCACCATCCCCACCTGGTACGGCGACGACTACACCCGAGAGCTGGAAGAGAAGAAGGCCGCCGGCACCCCCGTGCTGGCCCCCGACCAGCCCTGGGGTGTCTGGGGGCCGCATGCGATCACCCATTACCTGCATGTGACGGGCGAGGTGAAATACGCGCTGCCCCGCGTGGCGCTGTACCCGGTGCCCTACAAGGACCGCCGGCTGATCCTGCGGCCCGGCTGGGACGGGTCCGAGATGATCACGGACGAGACCTTTTCCATCCACTTCTACGGCCGCCGGATGCGCCGCCGCGTCGTCAGCCACGAAGGCGGCATCCCGCGCCCGCGCAGCCTGTTCGGCCAGCTTCTGCGCCGACACGGCATCGACCCGCGGCTGGCGCCGATCCCGCTGAAACCGGGCGACCCCGGCTTTGGCCCCGACGACGATTCGGACGAGGATTGATCCAGGGCGCCGAATCGTAGGATGGGCAATATTGCCCATCCTACCTTGGGTCAGAAGAACGCCTGCAAGCCGGTGATCGCGCGGCCCAGGATCAGCGCATGCACGTCATGCGTGCCCTCATAGGTGTTCACCGTCTCCAGGTTCACCATGTGGCGGATCACCTGGAAATCCTCCTGGATGCCGTTGCCGCCGTGCATGTCGCGCGCCCAGCGGGCCGCGTCCAGCGCCTTGCCGCAGTTGTTGCGCTTGATGATGGAAATCATCTCGGGCGCGGCATTCGCCTCGTCCATCAGCCGGCCGACGCGCAGGCAGGCCTGCAGGCCCAGGCTGATTTCGGTCATCATGTTGGCCAGTTTCAGCTGGAACAGCTGGGTCTGCGCGATCGGGCGCCCGAACTGCTTGCGGTCCAGGCCATAGCCCCTTGCGGCGTGCAGGCAGAACTCGGCCGACCCCATCACGCCCCAGGCGATGCCATAGCGCGCCCGGTTCAGACAGCCGAACGGGCCCTTCAGACCCTCGACATGCGGCAGCAGGGCGTCCTCGCCCACTTCCACATTGTCCATCACGATCTCGCCGGTCACGCTGGCGCGCAGGGACAGCTTGCCCCCGACCTTCGGCGCCGACAGGCCCTTGGTGCCCTTTTCCAGCACAAAGCCCTTGATCTTGCCGCCATGTGCCTCGGACTTGGCCCAGACCACGAAGACATCGGCGATCGGCGCGTTGGAAATCCACATCTTGGCGCCGTTCAGCACATAGCCGCCCGCGGTCTTCTTCGCCGTGGTCTTCATCCCCGCCGGGTCCGATCCGGCGTCCGGCTCGGTCAGGCCAAAGCAGCCGATCCATTCGCCCGATGCCAGCTTGGGCAGGTACTTTTTCCGTTGCTCTTCCGTGCCATAGGCATAGATCGGATACATCACCAGCGACGATTGCACGCTCATCATGCTGCGATAGCCCGAATCGACCCGCTCGACCTCGCGCGCGACCAGGCCATAGGCCACATAGCTGGCGCCAAGCCCGCCGTATTCCTCGGGCACGGTCACGCCCAGAAGGCCCATCTCGCCCATCTCGCGGAAGATCGACGGATCGGTCTTTTCCTCGCGGTAGGCGGCGATCACGCGGGGCTGCAGCTTTTCCTGCGCAAAGGCGCGGGCGGCCTCGCTCAGCATCCGCTCGTCCTCGGTCAGCTGGTCGGCCAGGCGGAACGGGTCTTCCCAGTCGAAGCGGCCCAGATCGGGGGCGTCCTTGGCCTTCAGTTTGGGCTTGTCGGTCATGGGGCAATCCTTTCGCGGCGCCGGCGTTGCGGTGTGTCGATCTTTCCATTGCACGATTCGCGCCATGGGACTATCGAAAGCTGATCCGCATATCATGAGCATATGGAATAGATGTTCCCCCGCCGCCACCTGCCCAGCCTGTCCTCCCTGCTGGCCCTCGAGGCGCTGGACCGGCTGGGCACCGCCACCGCCGCCGCCGCCGAGCTGGCGCTGACCCAGGGCGCGATCTCGAAGCAGCTGCAGGTGCTGGAGGACCAGCTTGGCGTGCCGCTGCTGATGCGCGAGGGCAAGCGGCTGGTGCTGACCCCGGCCGCCCGGGATTTCGTATCGGAAACCCGCAAGGCATTGAAGATCATAACGGATGCCTCGCTGACCCTGCGCGCCAACCCGAAAGGCGGCGCGCTGAACCTGGCGATCCTGCCAGCCTTCGGGATGCATTGGCTGGCGCCCCGCCTGGCCGCCTTTGCCCGCGCCCACCCCGAGGTGACGGTCAACCTGTCGACCCGGCTGCGCCCGTTCGACTTTGCCGCCACCGCCTTCGATGCCGCCATCCATTACGGTCGCCGCGACTGGCCCGGCGTGTCATACCTGAAACTCATGGACGAAGAGATCCTGGCCGTCGCCTCGCCGCATCTCCTCTTGGCCCCGCTGACCGAGGCCCGCCAGGTCCTCGACCACCCGCTGCTGCAACTGGAAAGCCGGACGGGCGACTGGGGCCGCTGGTTGCAGCATCTCGGCCACCCCACCCCGCACCAGCCCGCGATGCTGTTCGACCAGTTCGCCACCATGACCCAGGCTGCCGTGCATGGCCTGGGCCTGGCCCTGCTGCCCACCTTCCTGATCGACCGCGAGTTGCGCGACGGCCTGCTGGTGCCCGCCTTCGGCCCCCCCGTGCGCGCCATCGGCAGCTATTACCTGGTCTGGCCCGAGGCGCGGCCGCAGCGCGCGCCGCTGGTGTCGTTCCGCGACTGGCTGGCGCAGACCCAGGACCTTGGTCGCAAGGACCAAACGCCGGCTTGACCGCCCGAAGCCCGCGCCCCAGCATCGCCGGGCCGCGAGGGAGGGCAGACATGACCGCGATACCCGACAGCATCGACGCCGTCGAACGCCTGCTGGCGTCGCAGGGCTATGTTTCCAGCCGGGCCTTGGCGACCGTGGTCTTCCTGTCGCTGAAACTTGGCCGGCCGCTGTTCCTTGAAGGCGAAGCCGGCGTCGGCAAGACCGAAATCGCCCGGACGCTGGCCGCCGCCTTGGGCCGTCGGCTGATCCGCCTGCAATGCTACGAGGGGCTGGATGCCGCCTCGGCCGTGGCCGAGTGGAACTTTGCCGCCCAGATGATCGCCATCCGCACCGCCGAAGCCGCCGGAGGAACCGACCGCAACCAGCTGAAATCAGACCTTTTCTCGGAGGAGTACCTGATCGCCCGGCCGCTGTTGGAAGCCATGCGCCCGCAGCCCGGCGGCCCCCCCGTCCTGCTGATCGATGAACTGGACCGCACGGATGAACCCTTCGAGGCCTTCCTGCTGGAGGCGCTTTCCGACTTCCAGGTCACCATCCCCGAGCTGGGCACGATCAAGGCCGCCGAACCGCCCATCGTCATCCTGACCTCGAACCGCACCCGCGAGGTGCATGACGCGTTGAAACGCCGCTGCCTTTACCACTGGGTCGACTACCCCGCCTTCGACCGCGAACTGGCGATCCTGCGCGCCCGCGCGCCCCAGGCACAAGAGACGCTCAGCCGCGAGGTCGTCGCCTTTGTCCAGCGCCTGCGGCACGAGGACCTGTTCAAGAAACCGGGCGTCGCCGAGACCATCGACTGGGCCAAATGCCTGCTGGCGCTGGACGTCATCGCCCTCAGCCCCGAAGTCATCGCCGACACCCTCGGCGCGATCCTGAAATATCAGGACGACATCCAGAAGATCGAAGGCGCCGAGGCCAAGCGACTGCTCGACGAGGTCAGGCGCGAGCTGGCTCCGGCCTGAGGATGCCGACTTACGCTGACCTCGATCTACCCGAAGACGGCAAGCTGGCCGAGAACATCGCGCATTTCGCCCGCGCCCTGCGCAAGGCCGGGCTGCCGGTCGGCCCGGGCCGCACGCTGGATGCCGTGCGCGCGGTGGCCGCCGCCGGATTCGCCCGCAAGGAGGACTTCTTTCACACCCTCCAGGCCGTCTTCATCAGCCGCCCCGAGGAACGCATCGTCTTTGCCCAGGTGTTCCGCCTGTTCTGGCGCGACCCGCGCTACATGGAACAGATGATGAGCCTGATGCTGCCGCAAATCCGCGGCGTGCAAGTGGAAAAGGCCGCCCAGGCCGCCGAGAAGCGTGCCGCCGAGGCGCTGTTGGACGGCCAGCTGCCGCCCCCGCCCGAAGGCCCCGAAGAGGCGCCCGACAAGGTCGAGGTCGATGCCAGTTCCACCATGTCGGCCGAGGAGCGGCTGAAGACGCTGGATTTCGAGCAGATGTCGACCGACGAAATCGCCCAGGCACGCCGGATGCTGGCGCAGCTGTCGCTGCCGGTGAAGCCGCTGGTCACCCGACGGCCCCGGGCGGCCAGCCGCGGCGCCGTGATCGACCTGCGTCGCACCCTGCGCCAGTCCCTGCGCCGGGGCGGAGAGATCGCCGCGCTGGCCCGCAAGGCGCCGGTGACGCGCTGGCCCAACCTGGTGGTGCTGTGCGACATCTCGGGGTCGATGTCCAATTACAGCCGGATGGTGCTGCACTTCGTCCACGCCGTCGCCAACCGCAAGGGGCAGGGTTGGGCGCGGGTGCATGCCTTTACCTTCGGCACAAGGCTGACCAACATCACCCGCCACCTGCGCGCCCGCGATGTGGACGCCGCGCTGAAGGCGGCAGGGGCCGAGGCGCAGGACTGGTCGGGCGGCACCCGGATCGGCGCCAGCTTGCACGCCTTCAACCGCGACTGGAGCCGCCGGGTGCTGGGGCAGGGGGCGGTGGTGCTGCTGATCACCGATGGCCTCGACCGCGACGACACCGGCCAGCTGCGGCGCGAGATCGAGCGGCTGCACCTGTCCTGCCGCCGGCTGATCTGGCTGAACCCGCTCTTGCGCTGGACCGGATTCGCGCCGAAAGCGCAGGGCATCCGCGCCATGCTGCCCCATGTCGACAGCTTCCGCGCCGGCCATTCCATCGCCTCGCTCGAGGCGCTTGGCCGCGCCATCAGCGACCCCGGCGACGGCGGCGAGAAGGCCCGGCTGTTGGCGCTGATCGGGCAGGGCTGATCGGCGGAACCTCACCGGGGTTTACGCCCTGTTATGGAATAGCGGCCCGGCTTTCCCTAGGTTCGGACCTGATCCGAAGGCGCGGCTGGCGCGGGGATTCGCCCCGCGGGCCGTGGCCTTCGCAGCCAGAAGGACAAGGAATGCGCAAGCTTCTGACCTGTTCGACCGCCCTTTCCGTGGCGCTGTCGTCCTTTCACACCCTGCCCGCGCGGGCGCAGACGCTGGCCGATGACGGCTCGGTCCTGGGGCCGGACGGCGCAGTGCTGTGCGTGCCGACCGACGAGGCGGCCTGCGACCTGGACGCGATCGTCAAGCAGTTGACCGCCGAGGCCGAGGCCCGCGCCGCCGAAGAGGCCGCCGCGGCGGAAGCCACCGCCCAGGCCGAGGCGGAAGCCGCCGCCGCGGCAGCGGCACAGGCCGAGGCGGAGGCCCAAGCCGCGGCAGAGGCTGCGGCGGCGGAAGCGGCGGCACAGGCGGAGGCCGAGGCGAAGGCGGCGGAAGAGGCTCAGGCCGCGGCGGAGGCTGCGGCGGCGGAAGCGGCGGCGCAGGCGGAGGCCGAGGCGAAGGCGGCGGAAGAGGCTCAGGCGGCGGAAGAGGCTCAGGCCGCGGCGGATGCGGCGGCGGCGGAGGCAGCGGCGCAGGCGGAGGCCGAGGCGAAGGCGGCGGAAGAAGCTCAGGCCGCGGCGGATGCGGCGGCGGCGCAGGCGGAGGCTGAGGCGAAGGCGGCGGAGGAAGCTCAGGCTGCGGCGGAAGCTCAGGCCGCGGCGGATGCGGCGGCGGCGGAAGCGGCGGCGCAGGCGGAGGCTGAGGCGAAGGCGGCGGAGGAAGCTCAGGCCGCGGCAGAGGAACCTGCGGCGACGGAAGAGCCGGCCGCGGTCGAAGAACCCACTGTGACCGAACAGCCGGAAACCGAGGAGCCCGCAGCCGAGCAGCCGGTGGCAGAGCAACCCGCCACAGACGAGGCGCCTGCGGCCGGAGAGGCGGTCGTGGCGGATGAACCCGCGGTGCAGGAGGCCGAGGCTCAGGAGCCGCCCGTTGCGACCGAACCGGTCGACGTGCCCGAAGTCTCGGAAGAGGCGGCGGCAAGCCTGTCCGACATCCTCTCGGCCCCCGCCACCGACGAGGCCGCCCCGGCCGAGGAAGCAGCGGCCGAACCCGTGGCGGAACCCGCGCTGCCCGTGGCGGCAGCGGCCGACCCCGATGCCACCGCAGACGAGGGCGGCACCGCCCCCAACCCCGAGGTTCCGCCGGCCCAGCCCGTCGCCGTGACCGAAACCGTGGTGACCGAGGCCGATACCCGCACGTCGGACGAGGAATTCGAGGCGGCCCCGGTCGCCGTCTCGGAAGGCAAGAAATCGGGCCTGTCGGACCTGGAAAAGGTCGGCCTGCTGGCGCTTGGCGCGCTGGTCGTCGGTGCCATCATCAACGAGGGCAAGAAGGACGAACGCCGCGTGGTGTCGAACTCGGGCGACCGCGTGGTGGTGGAAAACCCCGACGGCACCTATGTGATCTACAAGGACGACGATGCCATCCTGCGCCGCCCCGGCGTGCGCACGGTGACCGAGACCTACAAGGACGGCTCGACCCGGACCGTGGTGCAGCGCGCCGACGGAACCGAGGTGGTGACGATCCGCGATGCCTCGGGGCGGGTCTTGCGCCGCGTCGCCTATGACCGCGCCGGCAACCCCATCGTGCTGATCGACGACCTGGCGCCGGAAGAGCGCATCGACATCACCGAGCTGCCGAAGCCGCGTCCCGACCGGGTGACGATCTCGACCGCCGACGACGATGCCGCGCTGAAGGCGGAACTGGCCGCGCTGGAGGCCGAGGGCCTGGGCCGCAAGTTCAGCCTGCGCCAGATCCGCGAGATCCGCGAAGTGCGCGCGCTGGCCGCCACGATCGAGGTGGACAACATCACCTTCGACACCGGCTCGTCGGCGATCCGTGCGA
>JAGPCN010000220.1 GCA_018058035.1 Fuscovulum sp. | reverse complement strand
GGCGGGCCGGATGCCCTGGTCGCGCATGGTGGCGCAGGCGCCGGTGACGGCGGCGGCGAAGCCCTGCGCGATGCCCTGCGGGTAGTTGGCGGGCGACGGCGCCGGAATGGCGAAGACGCCGGGGCCGGGGGCGACGGCGGGGCCGATCGACATGCTCATCGAGGCGGTGGCAAGCGTCACGCCATGATAGGCGTTGTCGGTGACAATCACGCCGGTGCCGCCGGTCGCCGCGCGGGCGATGCGATAGGCCAGGTCGTTCGCCTCGGACCCGGTGCAGGTGAACATGACGTGGCCGATCTCGGTCGGCATGGTTGCCAGCAGGCGGTCGGCCAGGGTCAGCACGCCCTGGTGCAGATAGCGGGTGTGGCTGGCGAGCGTGGCGGCCTGGGTCGCCATGGCCTGCACCACGCGGGGGTGGCAATGGCCGACGCTGGCCACGTTGTTGTAGCAGTCGAGATAGGCGTTGCCCTGCGCATCATAGAGATGGACGCCCTGACCCCGCACCAGGTGGACGGGGGTTTCGTAGAACAGGCGGTAGGCCGGGCCCAGCAGGCGGGCGCGGTCTTCGGCCATCTGCGTCTCGGCGGGCGACAGGTGGCCCTGGCCGGGCTGGTAGGCGTTGACCATGTTGCCGGTGGCGCGGGTCTGGCTCATGCGGTTCACTCCTGCCCGGCGGCGCGGGCGATGGTGGCGGCCACGGCGGCGGGGCCGAGGGCGCGGAAGGCGGCAAGGCCGGCACGGGCGGCCGGCACGTTGCGCAGGATATAGGGGGCGTTGCCGGGGTAGAGCGTGGCGCGCCAGGACGGGATCACCAGGGTGGTGACCATGCGCGCGGCGATCAGCTCGGGCAGCAGGGCCTGTTCGTCGGGGGTCAGCGGCAGGCGGGCCGCATAGCCCTGCACCATGGCCGCCAGGTGGGCCAGCGGATCGGGCCCGCCCAAGTGATACGAGGCCGCGACCGCCAGGTCGCAGGCGCGCGGGGTCAGGACCATGTCGCCGAAGTCCAGGATGCCGGTCACCGTCTGGGGGGCGTCGGGATCGACCAGCAGGTTGTGGGGGTTGAAGTCGGCGTGCACGACCTGTGTCGGCAGGTCGGCCAGCCGCGGCGCGATCCGGGCAGCGTAATCGGCGATGAAGGCCGCGGCCTCGGCCCGCAGGTCGGGGTCGGCGATGGCGGCGGCCTTGTCGGCGAGATGCGGCAGGCGGCGGATGTCCCACAGCAGGACATGGTCGGCGGCGGGATGGGTGAAATCGGCCAGCGCCGCGGTCAGCCGGGCCAGCGCGACGCCAAGCGCGCGGGTCTGCGCCGGGCTGCGCGGCGCCTCGGCCAGGACCTGGCCGGGGGCCCAGGTGAACAGGCGCAGCCGGCCCTCGGGCAGGGCCAGCCAGGGGGCGCCACCTTGGGTGGGGATCAGGTGCTGGATCGGCAGCTCGGGGTCGCGCGCGGCGACGTGCAGATGCGCGCGGGTCTGGAAATCGGTCATCGCCTCGGGCTCGGCCGGGTTGGTCAGGCGCAGGACGTAGCGGCCCCGGTCGGTGTCGAGCCGGTGGTTCAGGTCGCGTTCCGAGGTCAGCGGCGTCAGGCGGCCCGACAGGCCCCAGCCCCGGGCCAGGTGGCGGGACAGCGCGTCAGACGACAGGCGCGGCGGCGGCAGGGTCAGAAGGGCATCTTCGGTCATCGCGGCCAATGGATCATGCTTCGCGCCCGGATGCCAGAGGCCGTTCAGGCGCCCGTGGGTTGACACAGGATCAGGGCCGCGATGCGTTCGGCAGCGGGGGGCAGGGCGCCGCCGGCGCGGGTGAGAAGGCCAAAGGGTTCGACCTCGATCCCCAGATCGACGGGCAGGCGGATGTAGGGGGAATCGGGGGCGCGAGTGAAGGTGTCGACCACGGCGGAGGCGAGCGGCGCGATGGCGTTCGACTGCTGGATCAGCGCCAGCGTCAACAGGAACGAGGCGGTCGACAGCCGTTGCGGCGGCTCGGGCAGGCCAAGGCGCGACAGGCGTTCCAGCACCGTCCGGGTCAGGATCGAGTCGCGCCCCGGCATCACCCAGTCCTGCGCCATCAGGTCGGCGGGGGCGATCGGGGCTGCGCGGTCCAGCGGGTGGTGGCGGCGCGCGATCAGGGCGACGGGTTCGGGGGCCAGTCGCGTCTCGTCGATCAGGTCGCGGTCGGGGCCGGCGGGGCGGCGGCCGATGGCAAAGTCGATCCGGCCCGACAGCAGCTGCTGCGTCAGCAGGTCCGAGGTGGCCACCACCACCTCGGCGGTGATCTGCGGCAGCGTCAGGCGGGCGGCGCGCAGCGCGGGCAGCACCAGGTCCAGCGCCGGGCCGGTGACCGAGCCGATGCGGACATGGCCCGAGGCGCCCGAGCCGACCTCGTCCAGGTCGCGGGCGGCGTCCAGCAGTTCCATCTGCACGCGGCGGGCGCGGCGGGCCAGCGCGATACCCGCCTCGGTCAGGGCCAGGCCGCGGCCGGTGCGCTGGTGGACGGGGCGGCCGGTGATCCGCTCGACCTCGGCCAGAAGGCGGCTGGCGGCGGGCTGGGCGATGCCGAGGCGATCGGCGGCGCGGCCGATCTGGCCGGTTTCCAGCAGCGCCGCCATCAGGCGCAGGTGCGACAGCTTCAGGCCGCGGGCTTGCAGGGCATCGGGGCGGGACAAGGGCATGGGCTCTGCAATGACATATCGGAAACGTCATGTATAGCTGCGATAACATGATTTGACGGGTATGTCCTGCCCTGCCATCCCTGCGCTACGGCGTCGCGGGACCCTGGCAGGGGCTGGGGCCGCGAGATGACCGGAGGATTGCCGCGCATCAAGCGGCCATGGGGGAGGAACACCATGAAACTGACGAAACGCGCGCTTCTGGCCTTGGCGACCGCGGCGCTGGTGGGCGTGCCGCAGCTGTCGCTGGCGCAGGACAAGGGCACCGTGGGCATCGCGATGCCGACCAAGTCGTCGTCGCGCTGGATCTCGGACGGCAACTCGATGGTCGAGCAGTTCACCGCCGCCGGCTATGCCACCGATCTGCAATACGCCGAGGACGACATCCCGACCCAGCTGGCGCAGGTCGAGAACATGATCACCAAAGGCGTCAACGTGCTGGTGATCGCGGCGATCGACGGCACCACGCTGTCGAACGCGCTGGAAAACGCGCAGGCCGCGGGCATCAAGGTCATCGCCTATGACCGGCTGATCCGCGACAGCGGCGCGGTGGACTACTATGCCACCTTCGACAACTTCAAGGTGGGCGTGCTGCAGGCCAACAGCCTGGTGCAGTGCCTGAACGAACGCTTCCCCGGCGTGAAGCCGTGGAACGTGGAACTGTTCGGCGGCAGCCCCGACGACAACAACGCCTTCTTCTTCTACGATGGCGCGATGAGCGTGCTGCAGCCGATGATCGACGCGGGCGAGATCGCGGTGCCCTCGGGGCAGCTGGGGATGGACGTGGTCGGAACGCTGCGGTGGGACGGTGCGGTGGCGCAGGCGCGGATGGACAACCTGCTGTCGGCCAACTACGGCGACAAGGCCCTGATGGGCGCGCTGTCACCCTATGACGGGCTGTCGATCGGCATTCTGTCGTCGGTCAAGGGCGTGGGTTACGGCTCGGGCGATCTGGCGATGCCCTGCGTGACGGGGCAAGACGCCGAGATCCCCAGCGTGAAGTCGATGATGGCGGGAGAGCAGTATTCGACCGTCTTCAAGGACACCCGCGCGCTGGCCGCGGTGACGGTGAAGATGGTGGACGCGATCCTGCAGGGCGGCGAGCCCGAGATCAACGACACCTCGACCTATGACAACGGCGTCAAGGTGGTGCCCTCGTACCTGCTGGAGCCGAATTCGCTGGGGGTGAACGACATCCAGTCGATGCTGGTGGACAGCGGCTATTACACGGCCGACCAGCTGAAGTAAGGCGATGACCGGGGGGCCGGGTGCGGCTGCATCCGGCCGGGGCGGGGGGCCAGCCCCCCGCACCCCCCGGGGTATTTGCGCCGAAATGAAGGGCACCGCAGGCGGGGGGACGCATGGCGACGCTGCTGGAGATGCGCGGCATCTCGAAGACTTTCCCGGGCGTGCGGGCGCTGGACCAGGTGAACCTGACCGTCGAGCAGGGCGAGATCCACGCCATCTGCGGCGAGAACGGTGCCGGCAAGTCGACGCTGATGAAGGTGCTGTCAGGCGTCTATCCGCATGGCTCATACGACGGCGAGATCCGCTATGACGGCCAGGTTCTGGCGCTGCGCGGCATCCGCGACAGCGAGGCGCGGGGCATCATCATCATCCACCAGGAACTGGCGCTGGTGCCGCTGTTGTCGATCGCCGAGAACATGTTCCTGGGCCATGAGGTGGCGCGCGGCGGCGTGATCAACTGGCCGCGCGCCTATAGCGAGGCCGAGGGCTGGCTGCGCAAGGTCGGGCTGGCCGAGCCGCCCTCGACCCCGGTCGGGCGGCTGGGGGTGGGCAAGCAGCAGCTGATCGAGATCGCCAAGGCGCTGGCCAAGGACGTGCGCCTGCTGATCCTGGACGAACCGACCGCCGCCTTGCAGGAAAACGACAGCCAGAAGCTGTTGGACCTGATGCTGGAGTTGAAGGCGCAGGGCGTCACGCAGATCATCATCAGCCACAAGCTGAACGAGATTTCCCGCGTGGCCGACCGGATCACCGTTCTGCGCGACGGGTCGACCGTGTCGACGATGGAGCGCGCCGAGATCACCGAGGACCGCATCATCCGCGACATGGTGGGCCGCGACATGGCGCACCGCTACCCCGAGCGGGTGCCGGCGCCCGGCGAGGTGCTGCTGGAGGTGGAGGGCTGGAACGTCTGGCAGCCCGAGGCCGAGGGGCGGCAGATGATCCGCGACGCGGCCTTTTCAGTGCGCCGGGGCGAGATCGTGGGCATCGCCGGGCTGATGGGGGCGGGGCGGACCGAGCTGGCGATGAGCCTTTTCGGCCGCAGCTACGGGCGCGGGCATCGCGGCGTGGTGCGGATGCAGGGCCGGGTGGCCGATGTCTCGACCGTGGAAAGGGCGATCGCCGCCGGGATTTCCTACGTCACCGAGGACCGCAAGGCCCTGGGGCTGGTGCTGGAGGAGCCGATCCTGAAGAACATCAGCCTGGCCAACCTGGCCGGCGTGGCCATGCGCGGCGTCTTGGACAAGCGGCGCGAGGCGAAGGTGGCCGAGGATTACCGCAAGGCGCTGGCGATCCGCACGCCGGGGGTGCACCAGAAGGTGGTGAACCTGTCGGGCGGCAACCAGCAGAAGGTGGTGCTGTCGAAGTGGCTGTTCACCGATCCGCAGGTGCTGATCCTGGATGAACCGACGCGCGGCATCGACGTCGGCGCCAAGTTCGAGATCTACCAGATCATGAACGACCTGGCCGCGCAGGGCCGCGGGGTGGTGATGATCAGCAGCGAGATGCCCGAGTTGCTGGGCATGTGCGACCGCATCTATGTGATGAATGAGGGCCGGATCGTGGGCGAGTTGTCCCGCGCCGAGGCGAGCCAGGAGAAGATCATGGCGATGATCCTGAAGACCACCGGAAGGGCGGCGTGATGGCGGACAAGGGTTTGGGCGCACATCTGGGCGGCCACTTGCGGGAAAACGGGATGCTGGTGGCGCTGGTCGCCATCGTGTTCTTCTTTACCGTGGTCGTGCGGGCCATGATCGACGTCGACTTCCTGTCGGCGCAGAACATCACCAACCTGTTCCTGCAAAACAGCTACGTCATCATCATGGCGCTTGGGATGCTCTTGGTCATCGTCTCGGGGCACATCGACCTGTCGGTCGGGTCGGTCGCGGCATTCACCGGCGCGATCTCGGCGGCGCTGACGGTGCAGGCGGGGCTGCCGGTCTGGGTGGTCATTCCGGCGACGCTGGTCGCGGGCGGCATCATAGGGGCGGCGCAGGGCTATTGGGTGGCGTTCTGGCGCATCCCCAGCTTCATCGTCACGCTGGCGGGGATGCTGGTCTTTCGCGGGCTGACGCTGTGGCTGCTCGGCGGGCAGAACATCGGGCCGTTCCCCAAGACCTTCCAGGGCATGGCGAACGGCTTTGTCCCCGACCTGTTCGGCGACTGGGACCAGGCGCTTCTGGGGATGGAGCGGCTGAACGGTACCGCCGTGCTGGTGGTGGCGGTGGCGGCGGCGGTGCTGATCTGGCTGGGTCTGCGGGCGCGGGCGCGCGACGCCGAATTCGGCATCACGCCGGAACCCTCGGGCCTCTTTTGGGCGCGCAACGCGATCGTGACCGTCGCGCTTCTGTTCGTGGGCTGGAAGCTGGCGCAGTTTCGCGGGTTGCCGAACGTGCTGGTGGTGCTGGTGGCGCTGACGGTGATCTACGCCTTCTTCACCGAAAACACGACGGCGGGCCGGCGCATCTATGCCACCGGCGGCAACGAAAAGGCGGCCAAGCTGTCAGGCATCCGCACCGACCGGCTGGTGTTCTGGTGTTTCGTCAACATGGGGGCGCTGGCGGCGCTGGCGGGGATGATCGTGACCGCGCGGCTGAACAGCGCCACGCCCAAGGCCGGCGTCGGGTTTGAGCTGGACGTGATCGCGGCGGTCTTCATCGGCGGTGCTTCGATGGCGGGCGGATCTGGCAAGATCATCGGCGTGGTGGTCGGCGCGCTGATCATGGGGGTGATGAACAACGGCATGTCGATCCTGGGCATCGGCATCGACTATCAGCAGGTCATCAAGGGCCTGGTGCTGCTGGCCGCCGTGATCTTTGACGTCTACAACAAGACCAAGTGAGGGCCGCAAGGTGCTGATATCGCAGATCATCCGTCCCGATGGCGGCCTGGCCGTGGTGGCCCGCGACGGGTCCGAGGCGGCCATCGTCCGCGGCGCCGCCTCGGTGCTGTCGCTGGCGCAGGAGGCGATCGCCTCGGGGCGCGGGCTGGCGCAGGTGATCGCCGCGCATGGCCTGGGCGAGGCGGTTGACCTGGCCCGCCTGCTGGACGAGGGGCGGGTGACGCTGCCGGTCACCCATCCCGACCCCTCGCACATGCACCTGACGGGGACCGGCCTCACGCATCTGGGCAGCGCCTCGGCGCGCGATGCGATGCACGCCAAGCTGGCCGCGGGGGCCGAGACGCTGACCGATTCCATGCGGATGTTCCGCATGGGGCTTGAGGGCGGTCGGCCCGACCCCGGCGCGGTGGGGGTGCAGCCGGAATGGTTCTACAAGGGCAACGGCCACACCGCCGCGGCCCCCGGACAGCCGCTGGTGGCGCCGGGCTTTGCCGAGGATGGCGGCGAGGAACCCGAGGTTGCGGGCATCTACCTGATCGGTCCCGATGGCACGCCGCACCGGATCGGCTGGGCCCTGGCGAACGAATTCAGCGACCATGTGGTCGAGCGGGTGAACTACCTGTGGCTGGCGCATTCCAAGCTGCGCCCCGCCTCGTTCGGCCCCGAGATCCTGCTGGGAGGCATGCCCGCCGACC
>JAGPCN010000219.1 GCA_018058035.1 Fuscovulum sp. | reverse complement strand
CTCGATCAGCATCACGTCCGACCAGCCCAGCTTGGTCAGGTGGTACAGCACCGAACAGCCGACGACACCGCCGCCGATCACCACCACGCGCGCATGGCTTTTCATCGCAAGACTCTCCCGCATCCGTTTTCCGGCACTCTCGCCGCGCCGGGGCGCAGGGGCATGCAGGGAAACGACAGGAAATGTCGCGGACAGGCCAGGCCCTTCATTCTGGCACAAATATCCCACGGGGGGAGCGGGGGGTGTGAAACCCCCCGCTGCGACGCCGGACCGGGACGTTACCGGGGCGTTACTTCTCGGGGATCAGACCCTTGGGCGCAAAGCGCATCACCAGCAGCAGCACCACGCCCAGCGTCAGCAGGCGCATGTGGGCCGCGCTGTCCTTCAGGTGGTCCTTCAGGCCGCCCGCCGGCAGGCCCGCGGTGATGTACTCCATCGCCTGCGGCCCCAGGAATTCCACCGCCAGGTACAGCCAGCCGATCAACAGCCCGCCCAGCACCGACCCCCAGTTGTTGCCCGAGCCGCCGACGATCACCATCACCCAGATCAGGAAGGTGAACCGCAGCGGCAGGTACTGGCTGGGGGTCAGCTGGCCCTCCATCGAGGTCATCATGGCGCCGGCCAGGCCGACGATGGCCGAACCGATGATGAAAATCTGCAGGTGGCGGAACTTGACGTCCTTTCCCATCGCGGCGGCCGAGATCTCGTTGTCGCGGATGGCGCGCACCATGCGGCCCCAGGGGCTGTTCAGCGCCCGCTCGCACAGCCAGATCAGCGCCACCAGCACGGCCCCGAACATCCCGGCGTACAAGAGCTTGACGAAGATGGTCGAGGCGGTGACCGGATCCCAGCCCATGGCGGCGACCGGGTCCAGGAAGGCGGGATCGACCTGCAGGTCGATTTCCTTCGGCACCGGCCAGGGGCGGGGCAGGTCGATCAGGTTCTTGACGCCGCGGTCCAGCCAGTCTTCGTTGCGCATGACGGCCACGATGATCTCGGCGATGCCGAGGGTGGCGATGGCCAGGTAATCCTCGCGCAGGCCAAGGGCGATCTTGCCGATCACCCAGGCCGCGGCGGCCGCCATCAGCGCCCCCACCGGCCAGGCGACCAGCGAATTCAGCCCCAGCCCACCGATGTGGCCGGCCTGGGCGGGGTTGTTCGCCTCGACCGCCATCACGGCGGGGTCCAGAAGGCCGCGGTAGATGAAGAAGGCCACGACCAGGAACAGCGCCAGCGCCAGCGCGCGGCCGCGCCCGGCGGGCAGCCGGCGGTACAGCATCCCGGCCAGCCCCACCGCCAGCACCGCGAACAGCAGCGCCGACAGGATGCGCGGGCCGCCCGCGGCCCAGCCCGCCGGCACCGGGTTGCCCGAGACCAGCACGACAGCCAGCCCGCCAAGCGCCACCGACCCGGCGATGCCGGTCGAAAAGAGGCCCGCATAACCCCACTGGATGTTCACCCCGATCGCCATGATGGCGGACAGAAGCGCCAGGTTCAGGATGTTCAGCGACAGGTTCCAGCTTTGGAACAGGCCGGTCAGCAGGAACAGCAGCGCGACGCCGGCGAACAGCACAAGGTTGCGATGGACGGCCATGTCACTTGCCTCCGAAGATGCCCTGCGGGCGGAACAGCAGCACGATGATCAGGATGACGAAGCTGACCGCGACCTTGTAGTCGGTCGACAGCGCCTGGTAGAGGCCGTCGCCCAGCCAGTCGGGCGGCACCAGGTAGCCGGCGATCTTCTTCCAGGCATTGGTGACGATCAGCTCGGAAAAGGCGACGACAAAGCTGCCGACGATGGCGCCCAGCGGGCTGCCCAGGCCGCCGACGATGGCGGCGGCAAAGATCGGCAGCAGAAGGCCGAAGTAGACGAAGACGCGGAACGACTTGTCCAGGCCGTACAATGTGCCCGCGATGCAGGCCAGCGACCCCGCGATGATCCAGGTGATCATCACCACCCGGTCGGGGTTGATGCCCGACAAAAGCGCCAGGTCCTCGTTGTCGGCATAGGCGCGCATCGACTTGCCGGTGCGGGTCTTTTGCAGGAACCAGAACAGCGCCGCGACACAGGCCGCCGCGGTGACGACCGAGATCACCGCCGTGGTCTTGATCGCCAGCGGCTCGGCGAGGCCCGTCCAGGCCTTGAAGTCGGCCGGGTTCAGCGCCATCCGCGCGCCGTCGGTAAAGTTCTGCTCGGAGGTGCCGATGACCATGCGGACCAGGCCGTTCATCACGAACATCACCCCGGCCGACACGATGACCAGCACGATCGACTTGGCCTTTTGTCGGCGGTAGAACCGATAGACCATGCGGTCGGTGCCCAGCACCATGGCGATGGTGACGAGGATGCCGAAGGGCAGGGCCAGAAGCGCGGTGGGCAGCGGGCCGGCGGTGATGCCCATCGACTGGAACCACCAGGTGAACAGGATCACGAAGGCGGTGCCGAAGGCCATGGTGTCGCCATGGGCAAAGTTGGAAAACCGCAGGACGCCGAAGATCAGCGTCACCCCAAGCGCGCCAAGCGCCAGCTGGCTGCCATAGGCCAGCCCGGGGATCAGGATGAAGTTGGCGAAAGCGGTCAGCGCGTTCAGAAGATCCATCAGCCGTTCCTCGGCGTGCAGCTGCCGGCAGAGGTCGCGCCGATCAGCGTGCCATTGGTCAGTTCGTTCGAGGACGCAGCAAAGCTGCCGTCATCGCCAAGGGTCATCACCCCGATGCCGCTGCCCGCGCGCAGGGCCAGGAAGGTCCGGCCGATCGCACTGTCGTCCACCAGCGCCATCTCCAGCGACTGCTCCCCAAAGGTCAGCAGCGCCGAGGCACCGTCATCGGCGATGGTTACGCCCAGAACAACCGGGTTGTCATCGCTGCTGCAGGCGTTGTTCGTGGTGCAGGTCAGCGCCAGAGTGCAGTCGAAGGTCTCGGCCAGCAACGGCGGCGGGGCCAGCAAGGCCAGCGCAAGGAAAAGCGGCTTCATCAGGTCAGCCCCCCAGGAAGGATTTGCGGACATCCGGGTCGGCCAAGAGGGCCTTGCCGGTGTCGGTGTAGCGGTTCGAGCCCTGCACCAGGACATAGCCCTTGTGCGCGATCTCCAGCGCCTGGCGGGCGTTCTGTTCCACCATCAGGATGGAAATCCCGGTGCGGGCGATCTCGATGATGCGGTCGAAAAGTTCGTCCATCACGATCGGCGAGACACCGGCGGTGGGTTCGTCCAGCATCAGGACGCGGGGCCGGGTCATCAGCGCGCGTCCGACGGCAACCTGCTGGCGCTGCCCGCCCGACAACTGCCCGGCGGCCTGGTGGCGCTTTTCCTTCAGGATCGGGAACAGGTCGTAGACCTGGGCCATGGTCTCGGCGATGGCGTCGTCCTGACGGATGAAGGCGCCCATTTCCAGGTTCTCCTCGACCGTCATCGAGGTGAAGATGTTCGAGGTCTGCGGCACGAAGCCCATGCCCTTGCGGACGCGGGCCTGCGGGGTCAGGGCGGTGATGTCCTCTCCGGCCAGCCGCACCGCGCCTTGCCGCAGCTTCAGCATGCCGAAGACCGCCTTCATCGCGGTCGACTTGCCGGCGCCGTTGGGGCCGACGATCACCGCGATCTCGCCGGGTTCGACGGCAATGGTGCAGGAATGCAGGATGTCGGCCGCGCCATAGCCGCCGGTCATCGCCTCGCCGATCAGGAAGGGTTCAGCCATCGACACGCCCCCGGTTGAAGAGCCCGGATTTTCGACGAAAATCCGCGACCCTCCTGGACGAGCCGTTCCGCGATCGGTCAGCCATGGGCGTGCTCCTCCATCACCTTGTTCTTCAGCCCGGTGCCCAGGTAGGCCTCGATCACGCGTTCGTCGTTCCTGACCTGGTCCACCGTGCCCTGGGCCAGCACCTTGCCCTCGGCCATGCAGATCACCGGGTCGCAGAGGCGGGCGATGAAATCCATGTCGTGTTCGATCACGCAGAAGGTATAGCCGCGTTCCTTGTTCAGCCGCACGATGGCGTCGCCGATGGTGTTCAGCAGCGTGCGGTTCACGCCCGCGCCGACCTCGTCCAGGAAGACGATCTTGGCGTCAACCATCATCGTGCGGCCCAGTTCCACCAGCTTTTTCTGCCCGCCCGAGATATTGCCGGCCTTCTCGTCTGCGATGTGGCTGATCGTCAGGAACTCAAGCACTTCGTCGGCCTTGGCGCGGATGCGCGCCTCTTCCTCGGCGATCTGCCCGCGCGAGAACAGCGCGGTCCACAGGTGTTCGCCGGCCTGGCGCGGCGGCACCATCATCAGGTTCTCGCGCACCGTCATCGAGCTGAATTCATGCGCGATCTGGAAGGTGCGCAGCAGGCCCTTGGCGAACAGCTGGTGCGGCGCGAGGCCGGTGATGTCCTCGCCGTCCATCATCACCCGGCCCGAGGTCGGCGGCAGCCGCCCGGCGATGACATTGAACAGCGTGGTCTTGCCGGCGCCGTTCGGGCCGATCAGGCCCGTGATCGACCCCGTCGCAATCTCGAGGCTGGCACCGTCGACGGCATGAAAGCCGCCAAAGTGCTTGTGCAGGTTCTCGACCCGGATCATGTGCTTCCCCTGGGTGGCCCGCCGCTTCCGCGCTGTGGCGTGGGGGGCCTTTTTCGGTCGTCATCCGTCTTGCGGCCCCGCCCGAAGCGGGCTTCGGGCGGGGCCATCGTCATGCCGTGGTCAGCGCCTCAGCGATAGCCCACGATCTCCCATTTGCCGTCCTTGATCTCGTCCTCGGCGAAGCTGCCCGAGGCGTCGCCGCCGTCCAGCAGGGTCACGCCGGTGGCGCCGTCGTAGTCGATGGCGGTGCCCGCGGCGATCAGCTCCAGCGCCTTGCCCAGTTCGCCGGCGTTGATCTTGGTGCCCGACCCGTCGGCGGGACCGTTGGCGATTTCCATCACCTTGTCCTTGTAGACCTTGGGATCGGTCGAGTTCGCCGCCTGCATCGCCAGCATGATCAGCGCCGCCGCGTCATAGGAATTGGCGGCGAAGTTGGTCGAGCCGTCGAACGAGGGGTCGAAGCCGGTCGCCAGGTCCAGATAGGCGGCGTAGCCTTCGGCGGTCGAGGCAGCGTGCTGCCCGAACGAGCCGTTCAGGCCCGCGCCGATCGCTGCGGTCAGGCTTTCGCCGTACATGCCGCCCGGCAGGCCGAAGGTGGTGAAGGCGCCGGTGTCGACAGAGGCCTGGATGATGCCCTTGCCGCCCTGGTCGATGTAGCCGGCCACCACCAGCACCTCGCCGCCCGCGGCGGCCAGGGCCGCCACTTCGGCCGAATAGTCGGCCTTGCCGTCGTCATGGCTGGCGTTGATGGTGATGGTGCCGCCCTTGGCGGTGTAGGCGGTGGCAATGGCTTCGGCCAGGCCCTTGCCGTAGTCGCTGTTGGAATAGCTGAGCGCGATCGACTTGATGCCGCGGTCCACCAGGATCTGCGCCATCACCTCGCCTTCGCGGGCGTCCGAGGGCACGGTGCGAAAGAACAGGCCGTCGTCGGGGTCGGTGGTCAGTGCCGGCGAGGTGGCCGAGGGCGACACCATGACCATGCCGTTCGGCATCGCCAGGTTGGTCAGAACGGCGCGGGTGACGCCCGAGCAGTCGCCGCCGACGATGCCCTTCACGGATTCGACGGTGATCAGACGCTCGGCCGCGGCGGTGGCGGCGGCGGCGTCGATGCAGGTGCTGTCGGCGCGGACCGACTGGAACACCCAGCCGTTGGCGGCCTTGCCCGAAGCGTTCACTTCGGCAACCGCCATGTCCACCGCGGTGAACATGTTCGGCGCGATGCTTTCGATCGGGCCGGTCAGGCCAAGCAGGGTGCCGATCTTGACGTCTTCGGCAAGGGTGGCGCCCGAGGTCAGGGCAAGGGCCGATACGGCCAGCAACAGAGTCTTCATGGTAGCCTTCCTGATTTGGAACAAGTCCGCCGGGCAACCTAAAGGCCGCGGCAGTCAAAGGGAAGGGTCCGCCGGAGGCCGGCAGGGTGACGCAACGTCAGGCAGGGGCCGCAAAAGGCCGGGATCGGCCGGGGCGGACACCCCGCCGCGCGGAGGCGGCGGGGGCCCTTGCGGTTCGGCGCAGGGTCAGCGGTACTTGACCGTCTCGTAGACGCCGCCCTTGACGATGAACTCGCGGTAGCGGCCCGCGGATTCGCCCGGTCCGATCAGCTCGACCCCGGTGGCGCCGTCATAGTCGATGTCGGTGCCGGCGGCGATCAGCTCCAGCGCCTTGCCCAGTTCGCCGGGCAGGATCTTTTCGCCGG
The DNA here is from genome assembly GCA_018058035.1 of Fuscovulum sp. Taxonomy (GTDB): domain Bacteria; phylum Pseudomonadota; class Alphaproteobacteria; order Rhodobacterales; family Rhodobacteraceae; genus Pseudogemmobacter. The sequence goes on along the minus strand of JAGPCN010000219.1, from coordinate 1,208 downwards.
GCGCATTGGCCACGTCCATCACCTTGTCCTTGTAGACCTTCGAGTCGGTTGACCCGGCGGCATGCATCGCCAGCATGATCAGCGCCGCCGCGTCATAGCTTTCGGCGGCATAGGCCGACGAGGCGTCGAACGGCGTCGGCAGGGCCTTGGCGGTTTCGACAAGCACCGCGTTGCCCGCCGCGTCGGACGAGGCGTGCTGGCCGTAGGACCCGTCCAGCCCCGGCCCGATGGCCTTGGGCAGGTTGTCGCCCACCATGCCGCCGGGCAGGCCGAAGGTGGTGAAGGCGCCGGTGTCCAGCGACGACTGGATGATGCCCTTGCCGCCCTGGTCCAGGTAGCCGGCCACCACCAGAAGGTCGCCGCCCGCCGCGGCCAGCGCCGCGACCTCGGCCGAATAGTCGGCCTTGCCGTCGTCATGGGCCGCGTTGATCGTGACCACGCCGCCGCGGGAGGTGAAGGCGGCGGCGATCGATTCCGCGAGGCCCTTGCCGTAATCGCTGTTGGAATAGGTCAGCGCGATCGACTTCACGCCCTTTTCCATCAGGACGTCGGCCATCACTTCGCCCTCGCGCGCGTCGGACGGCGCGGTGCGGAAGAACAGGCCGTCATCCGGGTCGGTGGTCAGCGCCGGCGAGGTGGCCGAGGGCGAGATCATCACGATGCCGTTCGGCATGGCGACGTTGGTCAGCATCGCGCGGGTGACGCCCGAGCAGTCGCCGCCGATGATGCCCTTGACGCCTTCGGCGGTGATCGCCCGCTCGGCCGCGGCGGTGGCGGCGGCGGCATCGGTGCAGGTGTCGTCGCCGCGCACCGGGATGAAGTTGTGGGCCGACTTGCCCGAGGCGTTCACTTCGGCCATCGCCAGTTCGGCGGCCGCGGCCATGTGGCCGGTCAGCGATTCAATCGGTCCGGTGAAGCCGATCAGGATGCCCAGCTTGACGTCCTCCGCCGAGGCGGCACCGGTCATCAAGGCGCAGGCCGAAGCGGCCAGCAGCAGTTTCTTCATTTGTTGTTTCTCCCTGTTTGGAACAATGTCCTTCGGCGACCCTAGTGCGACCGAAATCAAAATGGAAGACTCTTTGTGTCGACAGTGTGAATGCAAGAAACGGCGCCGCAGGACGGTGCCGGCAGACCGCCGGGGCCGGTCACAACCGCGTGGTGGGCTTGGCCGGGGCTGGCCTGCACCCTAGGTTGAACGGGGTGGGAAC
>JAGPCN010000218.1 GCA_018058035.1 Fuscovulum sp. | reverse complement strand
TCAGCCCTCCGGGCTGCGTCTCGTGCCGCATCAGCATCGTCGGCAGCGCCCGGAAGGCCCAGTTCGCCACCCCCGCCAGCACCGCCATCAGCACCAGGTCGCCGTTCATCGCCGCACCATCCCGGCCACCGCCCCCGCCACCATCCCGGCCAGAATGCCCGCCGTGCCCGAGATCGCCAGGCTGCCCGCCACCGTCGCCGCCACCGCAACCGCAATCGCCGGCAGCGCGGCGCGGGACAGGATCGACAAGAGAAGCGACAGGAACAGCGCCGCCAGCATGAAGCCCAGGCCCGCCTTCAAGGCCGGCCACCCCTCTAGCGCGCTGCTGCCCGCCCAGGCCCCCAGGGCGGTGCCGCCGACCCAGGACACATAGGCCGCCAGCCCCAGGCCGAACATGTAGCCCTCGCCAAAGCGCTGGCCGCGTGACAGGGCGCCGAGGGCCTGGCCGAACACCTCGTCCGTCAGCCCCCAGCCCCAGGCCCAGGCGTGGCGGCGGCTGGCCCCCGGCCCCGCCTGCTTCATCAGCGCGGGGCCGTAGAGGACATGGCGCAGGTTCATCGCGATCAGCGTCGCGGCCGAGACCAGCACCGGCACGCCCCCGGTGACCAGCGCCAGCGCCAGGAACTGGCTGGCCCCGGCATAGATCACCAGCGACAGAAAGGTGGCCTCGGTGCCGCTCAGGCCGGCGCGGGTGGCGGCGACGCCAAAGGAAAAGGCGATGGGCAGGTAGCCCATCACGATGGGCAGCCCCGCCAGCAGCCCCGTGGCAAGGCCGGGCGGGCGGGCATTGGGAAGATCGGTCGCGGTCATGCGCCCTTCATCTCCTGCAAGGTGTTGCCGCCGTCCACCACCAGCATCGCGCCGGTGACGTAACTTGCCTCGTCCGAGGCCAGGAACAGCGCACAGGCGGCCACCTCGTCCGGCGTGCCGGGGCGGCCGGCGGGGGTGCGGCGGCCCGCGCGAATCTCGGCCGGGCTGCTGCTTTCGGTGGCGATCCAGCCCGGTAAGACGGCGTTGCAGGTGACCCCGCGCCCGCCGTATTCCAGCGCGATGCTGCGCGTCATGCCCGTCACGGCGGCCTTGGCCGTGGCATAGGCCGACGACCCGTCGATGGTGACGACCGGCCCGGTGACGCTGCTGATATTGACGATGCGCCCCTGACCGCGCGCGGCCATCCCCGGCAAGGCGGCGCGGCAGCAGTGGAATGTGGTGTTGATGTTCAGCGCCATGTGATGCGCCCAGGCCTCGTCCGACCAGTCGGCCAGCTGCCCGCGCTTCACCCTCTTGCCGGTCTGCACCATGCCGGCGTTGTTCACCAGCACCTCGACCGGGCCCAGCTGCGCCTCGACCGCGGCGAAAAGGCCAGAGACCTGGGCCGGGTCGGTCAGGTCGGCGATGTGGCCCATGCAGCCCAGTTCCGCCGCACGGTCATGGATGCGCGGCGTGGTCGCTGTGACGCAGACCCTGGCCCCAGACGCCACCAGCGCGCGCGCGATGGCAAAGCCGATGCCGCCCGCCGCCCCCGCCCCGGTGACCAGCGCCACCCGCCCCTTGACCCCTGTCATCCGCCGCCCCCTGTCGCCGATCCGCCGTGGCCGCATAGACAGGCGACCGGGCGGGGAAATCAAGGGGGCGAAGCGGGGGCGATTCTGGCGCCAGCCCGCCGGCCCGCCCCTCGCCGCTTTGCCCCATTCGCGGGTGCAGGTTGCACAAGGTCAAGGATCGGCCCGAACAGGCCCCGCGACGGCCCCGGAATGCAAGGATTTGTCAATGCCGCAAGCGTGTAGGCGGGCCCTTGCGCGGCGTGCTACAAGGCCTTTCGTTCACCGGTGCAGGTCCTTATATGAAGGCGCCCGCCTCAGACCCTGAGTCGCCGGGACTGCGCTGCTTGCTTTGGGGACCCCCGAATGTCCATCCTTTCCGGCCTCTTCTCGTCCGACATGGCGATCGACCTCGGCACGGCCAATACGCTGGTCTACATCCGCGGCAAGGGCATCGTGCTGAACGAACCCTCGGTCGTCGCCTATCACGTCAAGGACGGCAAGAAGCAGGTTCTGGCGGTGGGCGAGGATGCCAAGCTGATGCTGGGCCGCACCCCCGGCAGCATCGAGGCGATCCGGCCCATGCGCGACGGCGTCATCGCCGACTTCGACAGCGCCGAAGAGATGATCAAGCACTTCATCCGCAAGGTCCACAAGCGCACCACCTTTTCCAAGCCCAAGATCATCGTCTGCGTGCCGCATGGCGCGACGCCGGTGGAAAAGCGGGCGATCCGCAACTCGGTGCTGCAGGCGGGCGCGCGGCGCGCGGGCCTGATCGCCGAACCCATCGCGGCGGCCATCGGGGCCGGCATGCCGATCACCGAGCCGACCGGCAGCATGGTCGTCGACATCGGCGGCGGTACGACCGAAGTTGCGGTCCTCAGCCTTGGTGACATCGTCTATGCCCGCAGCGTCCGCGTCGGCGGCGACCGGATGGACGAGGCGATCATCAGCTACCTGCGCCGCCACCAGAACCTGCTGATCGGCGAATCCACCGCCGAGCGGGTCAAGACCTCGATCGGCACCGCGCGGATGCCCGACGACGGGCGCGGGTCATCCATGCAGATCCGCGGCCGCGACCTGTTGAACGGCGTGCCCAAGGAAACCGAGATCAACCAGGCCCAGGTGGCCGAGGCGCTGGCCGAACCCGTGCAGCAGATCTGCGACGCGGTGATGCAGGCGCTGGAAGCCACGCCCCCCGACCTGGCCGCCGACATCGTCGACCGCGGCGTGATGCTGACCGGCGGCGGCGCGCTTCTGGGCGACCTGGACCTGGCCTTGCGCGAACAGACCGGCCTGTCGATCAGCGTCGCGAACGAGTCGCTGAACTGCGTGGCGCTTGGCACCGGCAAGGCGCTGGAATACGAAAAGCAGCTGCGCCACGTCATCGACTACGACAGCTGACCCAGGCAGACCGCGGCGGCTGACGCCGCAACCCGCAACGCGAGGCGCGCTTGGCCAAGACCCGCACCGGACCGGAAGAATATTCCCGCCCCCTGCGCCGCCTTCTGGTGGGGCTGCTGGTGCTGCTGCTTCTGGGCCTGTTCCTGCTCTGGCGGATCGACAGCCCGCGGGTCGAACGGTTCCGCGCGGCGCTGGTCGATGCGGTGGTGCCCAATATGGAATGGGCGCTGGTGCCGGTGCGCAAGGCGATGGGGATGGTCGAGGATTTCCAGTCCTATACCCGCATCTACGAACAGAACCAGGAACTGAAGCGCGAGTTGCAGAAGATGATCGCCTGGAAAGAGGCGGCGCGGCAGCTGGGCGAGCAGAACGCGCGGCTTCTGGACCTGAACAAGGTGCGGCTGGACCCGCAGCTGACCTTCATCACCGGCCAGGTGCTGGCCGACAGCGGCAGCCCGTTCCGCCAGTCGGTCCTGTTGAACGTCGGCGCGCGCGACGGCATCCGCGACGGCTGGGCCTGCATGGACGGGCTGGGCTTTGTCGGCCGCATCTCGGGCGTGGGCGAACGCACCAGCCGGGTGATCCTGGTGACCGATTCGAACAGCCGCATTCCGGTCACCGTGCAGCCCGCCGGGCAAAAGGCGCTGCTGTCGGGCGACAACTCGCCGCAGCCGCTGCTGGAATTCGTCGAGACCGCCGACGAGGTCGCGCCGGGCGACCGGGTGGTGACCTCGGGCGATGGCGGGGTGTTGCCGGCGGGGCTGCTGGTCGGCCAGGTGGTGCGCGGCGCCGACAAGCGGCTGCGCGTGGTGCTGTCGGCCGATTATCAGCGGCTGGAATTCCTGCGCGTGCTGCGCAGCCACGAGCTGGAGCCGCTGACCGACCCCGGCGGTCTGGTCGCGCCGCCGCTACTGCCCTCGGCCCCATCGGCCGAGGTCGATGACGAAGGCGCCGCGGCCGCCCCGCCGGTCGAGGGCGGCGGCGACGTGGGCGATGCCGGCTCTGGCGATGCCGAGGGCCAGGGCGCAGAGGCCGGGGCCGCAGAGTCCGGGGCCGCAGAGTCCGGGGGCGACTGATGATCGGGCTTTGGCGCGCCGAACACTGGGGCTACCGGGCGCTGTTCCTGGGCCTGGCGGTGCTGGTGCTGTTCATCCGCCTGCTGCCCCTGGGCGGAGACCCGGGCGCCTTTCCGGGGCCGGACCTGCTGCTGTGCCTGATCATGGCCTGGGTGATGCGGCGGCCCGATTTCATGCCGGTCGGCCTGGTCGTGCTGGTCGTGCTGGTCGAAGACCTGATCCTGTTGCGCCCGCCCGGCCTGTGGACGGCGCTGGTGGTGCTGGCGACCGAATTCATCCGCTCGCGCGCGGCGCTGACGCGCGAGCTGAACTTCGTCGTCGAATGGCTGCTGGTGACCGGGCTGATGGTCGCCATGCTGCTGGCCTACAGACTTGTGTTCGCGCTGGCGCTTCTGCCGCAGCCGGGCTTCGGCTATGCTGTGGTGCAGGTCCTGTGGTCGGCCGTCGCCTATCCCTTCGTGGTCGGCGCCTCGCGGCTGGTGCTGGACCTGCGCAAACCCGCCACCGGCGAGACCGACGACTACGGAAGGCGCCTGTGAGACGCACCCTGAAGGACACCGAGGACAGCGCCCGCACCATCAGCCGCCGAGCGCTGATGATGGGCGGGGCCATGGCCGCGATGGTGGCCGCCCTGGGGGTGCGCCTGCGTTACCTGCAGGTCGACCAGGCCGACGAATTCAAGCTGCTGGCCGAGGAAAACCGCATCAACCTGCGGCTGATCCCGCCGCGCCGCGGTCTGATCCACGACCGCAACGGCAAGCTGATCGCCGAGAACGAACAGAATTACCGCGTCGTCATCACGCGCGAGGATGCCGGCGACGTCGACCTGGTGATGCGCCGGCTGGCCAACCTGATCCCGATGACCCCCGAAGAGCTGGAAGAGACGGCGGCGGCGGTCAAGAAGAACTCGGCCTTCGTGCCGGTCATCGTCAAGGACCGCCTCAGCTGGGAAGATTTCTCGAAGGTCGCGATCAACGCCCCCGCCCTGCCCGGCGTAACGCCCGAGGTCGGCCTGTCGCGGCAGTATCCGCGCGACACCGACTTTGCCCATGTGGTGGGCTATGTCGGGCCGGTCAGTGAAAAGGACCTTGAGGCGCAGGAAGACCCCGATCCGGTGCTGCGCCTGCCCAAGTTCCAGATCGGCAAGATCGGCGTCGAGAAGTGGATGGAGGACACCCTTCGCGGCACCGCCGGCACCAAGAAGATCGAGGTCAACCACGTCGGCCGCGTGATGCGCGAACTGGAACGCCAGGAAGGCGACCCCGGCGCCGACATCCGCCTGACCATCGACGCCGACGTGCAGGATTTCGCCCAGGCCCGGCTGGGCGAGGAAAGCGCCGCGGTGGTGGTGATCGACGTCACCAACGGCGACCTGATCTGCTGCGTCTCGTCGCCCTCGTTCGACCCCAACCTCTTCGTCCGCGGCATCAGCCACACCGATTATTCGGCACTGACCGAACACGACCACCGGCCCTTGGCCAACAAGTCGGTCTCGGGCGCCTATCCTCCCGGATCGACCTTCAAGATGGTGACCGCGCTGGCCGCGCTGGACGCAGGCGCCATCAGCCCCGGCCACAGCGTGCGCTGCCCCGGCTTTGTCGAGATCGGCGGCCGCAAGTTCCACTGCTGGAGCCGCGGCGGCCACGGCAGCGTCGGCCTGACCCGGTCCTTCGCCGAAAGCTGCGATGTGTTCTACTACGACATCGCGCAAGAGGTGGGCATCGACAAGATCGCCGAAATGGGCCGCAAACTGGGCCTCGGGGTGCGCCACGACCTGCCGATGAGCGCGATCTCCGAAGGCAACATGCCCGACAAGGCCTGGAAGCTGGAACGCCACAAGGCCGAATGGCGCATCGGCGACACGGTGAACGCCTCGATCGGGCAGGGCTATGTGCTGACCTCGCCGCTGCAACTGGCGGTGATGACGGCCCGCATCGCGACCGGGCGGGCGGTGTCGCCGCGGCTGGTGCGGATGATCGACACCACCGAGACCCCGGTGCCCGAGGCCCCGCCCCTGGGCATTGCCGAAGAGCACCTGGCCGCCATCCGCAAGGGCATGCACGAGGTGGTGAACGGCGAACGCGGCACCGCCAAAGGCAGCCGGATCGTCGAGCCGACGATGGTGATGGCCGGCAAGACCGGCACCAGCCAGGTGCGCAACATCACCGCCGCCGAACGCGCCCGCGGCGTGGTGTCGAACGACCAATTGCCCTGGAACCGCCGCGACCATGCGCTGTTCGTGGCCTTCGCGCCCTGGGATGCGCCGCGCTATGCGATCTCGGTGGTGGTGGAACATGGCGGCGGCGGCTCGACCGCGGCGGCGCCGATCGCCCGCGACATCCTGCTGCGCGCGATGTCCGACGGCCTGCCGCCCTTGTCGGCCTATCCGGCCAGCCAGCGCGGCCGGATCGAGACCATGCTCAAGGAACTGCCGCTGCGCGACCCCGCAACCGGCGCCCCGCCGGAAAAGAGCCGGGCATGAGGGCGCCGCGATGAGCTTTCTGGAAAGCCGGATCAAGCGGGCGCCCACCGGCCTGCGCAAGGTGCTGTACCTGAACTGGCCGCTGATCGTGCTGGTGACGGCGGTCGCCGCGGTCGGCGTCCTGATGCTATGGTCGATCGCCGGCGGCGATTTCGACATCTGGGCCCGGCGCCAGGCCCAGGTCTTCGGGGCCGGCCTTGCGGTGATGTTCGCCATCGCCATGGTGCCGGCCTGGTTCTGGCGCAACATGGCGGGCGTGGCCTACATCGTCTCGTTCGTGCTGTTGCTCTTCGTCGAGTTCAAGGGCCGCATCGGCATGGGCGCGCAGCGCTGGATCGACCTTGGCCCGATCGACCTGCAGCCCTCCGAGATGATGAAGTTCGCCCTCGTGATGCTGCTGGCGTCGTACTACGACTGGCTCGACACGAAAAAGGTGTCGCGGCCGCTCTGGGTGCTGGCGCCGGTGGCGCTGGTCGTGGCGCCGACAGTTCTGGTGCTGATGCAGCCGAACCTCGGCACCTCGCTGATGCTGATCCTGGGCGGTGCCTCGGTGATGTTCGCGGCCGGGGTCAGCCTGTGGTACTTCGGCGCCGTGGCATCGTTGGGCATCGGCGCGGTGGCGGGCGTGTTCCTGACCCGCGGCACCCCCTGGCAATTCCTGCACGACTACCAGTACCGCCGGATCGACACCTTCCTCGACCCCTCGGCCGACCCGCTGGGGGCGGGCTACAACATCCTGCAGGCCAAGATCGCGCTCGGCTCGGGCGGGTGGTCGGGCAAGGGGTTCATGCAGGGCACCCAGTCGCGGCTGAACTTCCTGCCCGAAAAGCACACCGACTTCATCTTTACCACGCTCGCCGAGGAATTCGGCTTTGTCGGCGCCTTCTCGCTCTTGGTGCTGTATGCGCTGATCATCGGCTTCTGCCTGGTCTCGGCACTGCAGAATCGCGACAGGTTCTCGTCGCTCCTGATCA
>JAGPCN010000217.1 GCA_018058035.1 Fuscovulum sp. | reverse complement strand
GGACACCCAGGCCTTCGTCATGGCCAGCTTCATCAACGCCGACGAACCGATCCTGCCGGGCGAGGCGCTGGTGTTCCGCGAAGGCGTGCTGGTCGGCGGGCTGTGGCTGGACCTGATCGCACCGGGTGCCGAAACAGAACTGGCCTTCGGCGCGCTGGACACCATCCGCATTTCCCGCGACATGCCGGTGCGGGCGGGCGGCGAGACCGGCATCCTGACCACCTCGAACGAGGTCACCGAAGAGGTCGTGATCACGGTCGAGAACCTGGGCGACGAAAGCTGGCCGCTGCGGGTGATCGACCAGGTCCCCTACAGCGAACAGACCGACCTGGAAATCGAGACGACCGCCAGCCCCGAGCCGACCGAAACCGACGTGGATGCGCAGCGCGGCATCCTCGCCTGGGATCTGGACCTGGCGGCGGGGGCGCAGACCACCATAACGCTGGGCTACAGCATGACCTGGCCCGAAGGCATGGTGCTGCGCTAGCGACCGCGGCGGCCGGGGTCAGGCCCCGGCCTGCCCGCCGTCTTGCCCCCAGTCGGCCGCCTGCATCTCGCGCAGGCGGCTGGCGGTGCGTTCGAATTCGAACGCCCCCTCGCCCTCGATGTACAGCCGTTCGGGTTCGTCGGCGGCCGAGCAGATCAGCCGCACCTTCGCCTCGTACAGCGCATCGACCAGAGTGACGAAGCGCTTGGCCTCGTTGTAGTTGGCCGAAGACAGCTGCGGGATGTCCTCCAGGATCAGCACCCGGCAGGCCCGCGCGATGGCAAGGTAATCGGCGGGCCCCAGCGGGCGGGCGCAGAGGTCCCAGAAGGTGGCGCGGCCGACCCCGCTGGCAAAGCGCGGCAGTTCGACCTCGCGGCCGTTCACCGGCAGGCGCAGCGCCTCGCCCGCCGCGCTGCCGGTCAGGTCGGCCCAGATCGCGTCGATGGCGCCACGGGCCGATCCGGCGGGGTGGAAATAGACCTGCGCGCCTTGCAGGCGGTGGCGGCGATAATCGGTCGGGCTTTCCAGCTCGATCACCTGCATCCGGTCGCGCAGAAGCGCGATGAAGGGCAGGAACAGCGCCCGGTTCAGCCCGTTGCGGTACAGATCCTCGGGCGGGCGGTTCGAGGTGGTGACGATCATCACCCCCGCCGCCAGCAGCTTTTCGAACAGCCGCCCCACGATCATCGCATCGGTGATGTCGGTGATCTGCATCTCGTCAAAGGCCAGCAGGCGGGTGTCGCGGGTGATCCGCGCGGCCACCGGCTCCAGCGCGTCCTCGACGCCCTGCTTGCGGGCCGCGTGCATGCCCTGGTGCACCTCTTGCATGAAGGCGTGGAAATGCACCCGGCGTTTCTGCGGATGGGCGGTCGCCTCGGTGAACAGGTCCATCAGCATCGACTTGCCGCGCCCCACGCCCCCCCACAGATACAGGCCCTTCGGCGGCATCGGCGGGCGGGCGAAGAGGCCGGCGAACAGCCCGACCTTGCGCCCGGCGTTCTGTTCCAGCCAGTCGCGCAACGCCTCCAGCGCCGGCAGCACGGCGTGCTGCGCAGGGTCGGGGCGCAGCCGCCCCTCGGCCACGCGCGCATCGTAGATCTCGGTCAGTGTCTTTCGCATACCTTCGTATACCGAACCCGGCGCCATCACGAAAGGGTCAGGCCGGGGCGACGGTCACGCCGTCGGGGCCGGTGGCGGGCGCGACACCGTCGATCAACAGGCGCCGCCACTTGCCCTGGCCCGGCGGGTGGGCCGGCACGGGCGGCTGGTACAGTTCGATCACCGCGCCCTGCAGCGACAGAAAGCGCACCAGGGTCTGGCCTTCGGGGCGGTGCAGCGTAACCGCCGCCAGCGGCCGCGCCCCCAGCCCGGCAAAGAACGCGGCCGAGGCGGCAATGTCGGTGCAGGGCAGCCCGATGTGGTCATGCCCCGGCCCCTGCGGCCGGCCCAGATTGGCGATCAGTTCGATCCGCGCCCCCCCGGGGCCCGAGAGGAACAGGTAGCGCACGCCCTTTTGCCAGAATTCGGCGATCTCCAGCGGGCCGTCGGGCGTGACGTCCGGGTCGCGCCGCGCCCCGCGGGCGATCATCGCCGCAGCGGCGGCATCGACATCGGGCACCGCGATCGCCAGGTGGTCGATCGCGCCATGCCCCGCCGCGCCGCCCGTGACCACCGCGACCGCCTGGGTTCCCAGCCGCATCATGCCGCCGTCAGGCACAAAGCCGAAGACCTGCGCCAGCATGGCACGGGCGGCATCGGGGTCGGTAACGGCAAGCTCGGGAATGACGGCCAAGGCGGGCTCCGCAGTTGCGGCGCCAAGCAAAGCACGAAGCCCGCCGCGCCGAAAGCACCATTCGCGCCCTGCGTTGTGGCGAAAATTCGAACGACCCGGCGGCAGCTAACGGATTCTATACAGGTTCACCCGAAGGTCGCGGGCAGCAAGTCTGTCTTTTGCCAAAGGGTCCGCCATGAAGAATCGCCCGTCGCTCGGTCTGTCTGCAAAACTCTCGGTGATGAGCCTGGTGGTCTTCGTGCTGATCACGGCAGTCGGCCTGATCTTTGCCGAACGTGCCATCCGGGTCCTGGTGGCGCACGAATTCGAATCCACCATGCTGACCGCGGCCCGCGTATCGGCAACGGTGGCCGCCGTGCGGCATCCGGGTTTGCGCTTTCAGATCGACGAGACCGGGAATGTCGTCGACGTCACCTGGGACAAGATCCCCGACTTCGCCGACCACGGCATGGCCGACCGCGTCAAGCAGTTGCAGGGCACCGAATTCTCGGTCTTGCGGTGGGATGCGGCGCGCGACGACTTCATCCGCGTCACCACCTCGATCCACGACGATACGGGTAAGCGTTTTGTCGATTCTCCGCTGGGCAAGGATCACCCGGCGCGGGAACTCATCCTGGCCGGCAAACCCTACATGGGCCGCGCCATGCTGTTCGGCGAATGGTATTCGGTCAACCTGCGCCCGGTCCGCAATTCGGCCGGTGAGGTGATCGGCATCCTGTGCAATTTCATTCCGGAATCGGTGATCCTGTCGCATGCCGAAAGCGGGCAACGCGGCGTCCTGATCTCGCTTCTGGTCGCCTCGGCCATCGGAGTGACGCTGATGGGCCTTGGCATCCGATTGATGCTGCGTCCGCTTTCGGCCCTGCAGCGGACCATGGACAGCATCCGAGGTGGCGAAATCGAGGTCGAGGTCCCGGGCCTTGTCCGCAAGGACGAAATCGGCGGCTTTGCCCGCGGCATCGAGGCCTGGCGCGGCTCGATCCTGGAAACCCGGGCCATGGCCGAACAGGACCGCCAGCGCGAGGCCGAACAGGCCGTTGTGGTCGAGGAACTGACCGCCGCCCTGTCGCGCCTGGCCGCGCTGGACCTGACGGTCAGCATCGGCGGCAAGCCGGGCGGCGGCTTCCCCGCCCGCTACCAGGACCTGCGCGAGAACTTCAACGCCGTGGTGCGGACCCTGTCGGACACGATCGAGATGATCCGCCGCACCGCCCAGTCAATCGACAGCGGCGCCACCGAGTTCAACTCGATCGCCCAGGACATGTCGAACCGCACCGAAACCCAGGCCGCGACGCTGGAGCAGACCGCCGCCGCGCTGGACGAGTTGACCGCCAGCGTGCAATCCACCGCCGAGAACGCCGCCCACGCCGACAGCGCCATGGCCGAAAACGGCCGCCAGGCACAAGAGGGCGGCGTGGTCGTGCGCAATGCCATCACCGCGATGGAAGCGATCGAGCAATCTTCGCGCCACATCACCCGAATCACCGACGTGATCGACGACATCGCCTTCCAGACCAACCTCTTGGCGCTGAACGCGGGCGTCGAGGCCGCGCGGGCGGGCGATGCAGGCAAGGGCTTTGCCGTCGTCGCCTCGGAGGTGCGGTCGCTGGCGCAGCGCGCCTCGGAATCCGCCAAGGAGATCAAGCGCCTGATCAGCCAGTCGACCGACCAGGTGGCCAATGGCTCGGCGCTGGTCCATGCCACCGGAAAGGCGCTGGACGACATGATCTCGCGCATCGGCAACGTCACCACGCTGATCGCCGATATCGCCAATTCCGCGCGCGAACAGTCGCTTGGCCTGACCGAGATCAACACCGGGGTCAAACAGCTGGACGAGGTGACTCAGCGCAACGCGGCGGTCGTGGTGCAATCCACCACCTCGGCCGAGGCGCTGCACAACGACGCCGCCCGCCTGACCGAGGGGCTGTCACAGTTCCGGATCACCGCACGCTCGGGCGGGGCTGCCGTCACGCCGCTGCCGGTGGCGGCCCGGGAGGCAGCGCCCCGCCCGGCCGCACCGCCCGCCGCAGTACCGGCCACGCTGCCGGACTTCGTTCCGGTGGCCATGCGCCCAACCGGAACCGACGGCGGCTCGCTGGCACAGTGGGAGGATTTCTGACCGCTCTCCCGTCAAGGGCCTCGCGCCCCGCGGCACCGCCGGGTGACGGGCCGGGGCTTGCAAACCGCGGCGCAAGGCCGAAGATGGCGGGATGACATTCGCCCTCTGCCCTTCGCCCCGCCCGCCGCACCTCCGCCTTGCACCTTCGCTTTGCCCTGGTCGGGGGTAACCGGATGGACGGCGCCTATTTCCTCTATCACTCCATCGGCATGTACCCGGGCAAGGCCCGCGACCTGGCCGCCGCGATGGCCGATTTCGCGCAGTGCTGGGGCACCGCCGACGACGCGCAATGGGGCGTCGTGCTGCCGCGACGCGAGCGCTTCATCGACCGCTGGCGTGCCATCCTGAACGCCGCCCCCTGCAGCGTCACCACTTGCGAGAACGTCACCTCGGGGTTCCACGCCATCCTGACCGCCCTGCCGAAGGCGCATCTGCAGGGCCGCACCGTCCTGGTCGGGGCCGATTGCTTTCCCTCCAACCATTTCCTGCTGCAACGCCTGACCGAAGAGCTTGGCTTTACCCTGCGGACGGTGCCGCTGCGCCAGGGTGCCGCCCATGTCGAGGACGAGGATTTCCGTGACGCCTGGACACCCGACGTCGGCCTGGCGCTGCTGACCTGGGTCAGTTCCACCACCTCGGCCCGGATCGACCTGGCCGCGATGGTCGCGCATGGGCGCCGCATGGGCAGCCTGATCGGCGTCGACATCACCCAGGGCGCCGGGCTTCTGCCGTTTGACGTGCAGGCCCCCGAGGTGGATTTCGCCCTGTCCACCAGCCTGAAATGGATGTGCGGCACCCCCGGCGCCGGGATGCTGTACCTCTCGCCGCGGCTGATCGGGCATTGCCGGCCGCAGGTGCAGGGCTGGTTCAGCCAGGCGAACCCGTTCAACTGGGACATCGCGGCCTTTGCCGCCGCCCCCGACATCCGTCGCTTTGACAATGGCACGCCCGGCTGCATGGCCGCGCTGGCCAGCCTGCCCGCAATGGACTGGCACGCCGCGCAGGACCATGCCGCGATCCTGGCGCACAACCGGGCGCTGACGGCGCGGCTGTTCGACCTGGCCGACGACCTGCGCCTGCCCGTGCTGACCCCGCGCCCCGAGGCCCGGCGCGGCGGGTCGGTGATGCTGCGGCTGCCCGACAGTACGCCCGCCGCGGTGACCCTGGCCGCCCTGCGTACGCAGGGGATCACTGCCGACCACCGCGGCCAGACGCTGCGGCTGTCGCCCGGCGTGCTGACCACCGCGGCCGGCGTCGACCGCCTTGCCGGGGCGCTGGCCGCGGCCTTGCGCTAGCCGCGGCGGTGGGTGGCCGCGACGCGCGCCACCTCTTCGTAGATGCCGGACAACAGGTTCAGCGTCCGCGTCGCCTCGGCCAGGCGGCCGGCAAAGCCCGGCACGCCCTCGACCGCCGAGATCAGCAGCCTCCGGCGCAGCGCGCCGTAATCCTCGGTCACCCGGCGGCCGGCTTCGGTGACCTCATAGGTCACCCCGGCCCGGCCGCTGCCACGCCGCACCACCAGCCCCGCCGCGATCAGCTTGCGCAGCGAATACTGGATGTTCGGCACGTCGTCGCGGTTGGTCAGCCGCGCCAGATCCTTGATCGACTTCGGCCGGTCGTTCATGCGGATGATGTGCAGCATGGCGTTTTCCGGCCCGGTCGCCGCCAGGTCGCAGACCGAGGCCAGGCATTCCGACTGCCAGCGCCCGAATCCCTCGAAAGCCCGCATCAGCGCGAATTCCAGTTCGGTGGCGTCCACCTCGGCCGGGCTTTGCGCCAGGTGCCAGCGGTAATCCAAAGATGCATCCGGCGCATCCCTTTGATCTTCCAGTGCTTTCGGTGACATGGCGGGGCCCCTTTCCGGGCCCGAGACTGCCTGTGCAAGACCGTTGACGCAAATGGATTTTACGATAGACTTTCAAGCATAAAATATCCTCAAAACTCTAACAGGGACATCGCCATGACCATGAACCGGATGCTTTCCGGCGGCTTCAAGCTGGGCACCTTTTCCACCAACTGCTCGTCGGGCATGACGCCCACCCAGGCGCCCGACCGCTGGGTGAACAGCTGGGACAACAACCTGAAACTGGCCAAACTGCTGGATGCGGCCGGCATCGACTTCATGCTGCCGATCGCGCGCTGGATTGGCTATGGCGGCCCGACCGATTTCCACGGCGGCGTGCTGGAGACGATGACCTGGGCCGCGGGCCTTCTGGCCAACACCCAGAACCTGACCGTCTTTGCCACCATCCACACCAGCGCGAACCACCCCGTCGTGGTGGCCAAGCAGATCGCCACCATCGACCAGATCGGCCACGGCCGCGCGGGCCTCAACATCGTCGCGGGCTGGAACAAGCCCGAGTACGAGGCGCTTGGCCTGTCGCTGCCCGACGACCACGAAACCCGTTACGGCTATGCCCAGGAATGGTATGACCTGATCCGCAAGATCTGGACCAGCGACAAGCATTTCGACTGGGACGGGACCTATTTCAAGAACATCAAGGGGTTGAAGGGCGACCCGGCGCCGGTTCGCGGCAATGTCCCGGTGATCAACGCGGCGGGCAGCCCGCAGGGCCGCGAATTCGCCACCGACAACGCCAACTTCCTGTTCACACCGGCCATCGACCTGGGCCGGTCGAAAGAGGAAATCGCGGCGCTCAAGGCGCAGGCCAAGGCCAAGGGCCGCGACGTGGGCGTGCTGACCTTCAGCCAT
Organism: Fuscovulum sp.; assembly: GCA_018058035.1. Lineage (GTDB taxonomy): Bacteria > Pseudomonadota > Alphaproteobacteria > Rhodobacterales > Rhodobacteraceae > Pseudogemmobacter. Next base: position 382 of record JAGPCN010000217.1, on the reverse strand, counting down.
GTCGTCTGCCGCCCGACCGAGAAGGAGGCGCGCGACTATGTCCACTACATCGTCGACGAGAACGCCGACTGGGAGGCGACCGACAACCTGATCCGGCTGCAGCTGGCGCATGCCCTGTCGTTCCCGCATGACCTGCTGAAGCAGATCCGCTTCGGCATGGCCCTGGGGCATGGCGGCTTCCCGCTGATCGGCACGCCCGACCAGGTGGCCGCCGGCCTGATCAGCCTGCACGAGACCGGTTTTGCCGGAACCACACTGTCGTTTGTGGATTATGTCAAGGAGTTCCCCTATTTCGCCGAAGAGGTCCTGCCGCGTCTGGCACGGGCCGGCATCCGCTGAGGGAACCCGCATGACCGATCCGTCCTCCACCATTCCGCCGGGG
>JAGPCN010000015.1 GCA_018058035.1 Fuscovulum sp. | reverse complement strand
GCCTTGATCCCGCCGAACGAGATCGACATGTCGCGCAGTTCGACCAGAGGAATGCGTGCGGTCATTTCGAAAGCCCCAGGCGTTTGCGATACAGGATGTCGACCCAGACGGCGACGATCAGGACATGGCCGACGACGATGTTCTGGAATGGCGTGTCGACGCCCACCATGGCCATGCCCGATTGCAGCGACTGCATGATCAGCGCGCCCAGGACCGCGCCGTAGATCGTGCCGACGCCGCCGGCCAGCGCGGTGCCGCCGATCACCGCGGCGGCGATCACGCGCAGCTCTTCCAGCATGCCGATGTCGTTGCCGTGGCTTTGCAGCCGGGCCTGCGCGATCAGCGCGGCCAGCGCGCAGAGAAAACCCATCAGGGCAAAGACCTTGACCGTCAGCGCCCGGGTGTTGATGCCCGAAAGCTCGGCCGCATCGGGGTTGCCCCCGGCGGCAAAGACGTAGCGCCCGAAGGTGGTCTTCCGGGCAATCACCGTCATGCCCACCGCCACCACGATCAGGATCAGCACCGAGATCGGCAGCCCGTGCATGGCCGAATAGCCCTCGGGCATCGCCTCGCCGCGGGCCTCGAACAGGCGCTTCAGCTTGGCCTCGGGGATCGGATAGCGCGACAGCCAGCCGACGAACAGCAGGATCGCCCCGACGATCAGCCCTGCCATCACGGTTTCGGCCCAGACCGGCTTGACCATGAAGCCATGGCCCAGCTTGTTGCGGCGCGAGGCGACGATCGCCCAGACCGCCAGCGCCGAGGCGATCAGGCCCAGGGTCCAGCTGGCCGTGGCCCCCAGCACGCCCTCGGTGCCGCCGAACATCAAGAGGTTGGGGTCGGTCAGGCTGACCGACTGGCCGTTGGTGGTGAACCAGTTCACGTTGCGCCACACGAACAGCCCGCCCAAGGTGACGATGAAGGACGGGATGCGCTGATAGCCGACCAGCCAGCCGGTGATCGCCCCCATCAGCGTGCCCGAGGCCAGGCCGATCAGCACCGTTGCCAGCAGGATTGCGGGGTTGCCGTATTCGGCACCGAAAAGCGATGGCAGCCAGGTGGTCTGGCTCATCGCCATGATCGCCGAGCACATCGCCAGCATCGAGCCGACCGACAGGTCGATGTGGCGGGCCACGATGACAAAGACCATGCCGCAGGCCATGATCGCCACCGGCACCGTCTGCACCGCGATGTTGAACACGTTGCGCGGGCCGACGAAGGTGCCGCCGGTCCAGATGGTGAAGACCACCGCGACGGCCGCAAAGGCCATCAGCATGCCCAAAAGCCGCACGTCGATTTCCAGCGTGTCGATCAAGCTGCGGCGCGGGCCGCTGCCTTGGGCGGATAGCCCCTGATCCGTCATCTTTCCCGTCCTCCCCTGGCGCCCCTTGCGGCGCCCCCGTTCGATGGGCTGCCCCGGCCGGCCAGACCGCCGGGGCAGCCGGGCTGTCGTCAGGTCATTCGCAGACGGCCACGCCCGAGACGCCGGCGCAAAGCACGTCCTTGGTGATCCAGCCCGCATCCAGCACGACGTTCAGGTTGTCCCTGGTGATCGGAACCGGCTTCAGCAGGACCGAGGTCAGATCCTTGCCGCCGGGCGACTTGAACACCGCCGCGCCCGCGACATCCGCCATCGCCGTTCCGCCGGCCAGCGCCACGGCGATCTCGCCCGCGGCCTTGCCAAGCGCCCGGCTGTCCTTCCAGACCGACACCGTCTGCGTGCCAAGCGCGACGCGGTTCAAGGCCGCCATGTCGCCGTCCTGCCCCGAGACCGGGATCCCCGCCATGCCCTGCGCCGTCAGCGCCGCCACCACGCCGCCCGCGGTGCCGTCGTTCGAGGCGACCACGGCATCGACGCCGTTGTCGGTCTCGGTCAGGATCTGCTCCATGTTCTTCTGGGCGTTGGCGGGTTGCCAGTCGTCGGTATAGGCCTCGCCGACGATGGAGATGTCGCCTGCGTCGATGGCGGCCTGCAGCACCTCTTGCTGGCCGCCGCGCAGGAAGTCGGCGTTCGGGTCGACGGGCGAACCCTTGATCATCACATAGCGGCCCTTCGGCATCACCTTCAGCACTTCGCGGGCCTGCATCCGGCCCACTTCGACGTTGTCGAAGGTCAGGTAGAAGGCGCGCGGGTCGTCGATCATGCGGTCATAGCCGACCACCGGGATGCCCGCGTCGGCGGCGGCGTCCAATGCCGGGCCGATCGAGGCCGAGTCCTGCGCCAGGATGATCAGCGCGCTGCAGCCTTGCGTGATCATGCCCTCGATGTCGGCCAGTTGCTTGGTGGCCGAGGTCTGCGCGTCGGCCGAGATGTATTCGGCCCCGGCCGCATCCAGCGCGCCCTTGATCGCGGCCTCGTCGGTCTTCCAGCGCTCTTCGCGAAAGTTCGACCAGCTGACGCAAACCTTCAAATCGGCCGCCGAGGCCGCCGAGGTCAGGCCCGCCACCGCGACGGACGCAAGCAGAAGCGATTTCTTCATTCGTGTTCCTCCCATGGAATCACCGGCTGTTGCGGCCGGATGGCGGTTGTCGCCTGCGTGCATCAGATGCTGATCCAAGTTATTTGTCAATTTTTGTTTTCTGCAATTTACTTTGCCAATGCCACGGCAGAGCATTGCAGCCGCCCTGCCCGGATCAGGCCGCCCCGGACAGCAGCGCCCGGACGTAGTCCAGGCTGGCGCGCAGATGCGACCGCAGGTCAGGGTCGCGCTGGACGGCCGGGCTGAACGGCTCCATCGACACGAAACCGCAATAGCCCGCGGCATATAGCGCCCGCAGCCGGCCGACATTGTCGACGCGGTCATCGACGAAGATCAGCCCGCGGTCAGGTTCGCTCAGCATGTCCGGCGCCAGATCGCCGCGCGAGATGCCCGAGATATGGGCCAGCGCGATCCGGTCGGGGAACAGGGCCGTGTCGCCGCAGCGAAAGGACTGGAAGGTGTCGTAGCACAGCCGGTAGGCATCCCAGCCGTCGATGTCCGAAATCGCCGCCACCGCCCGGTCCTGCCGCTGCAACGTCGATCCCCGCATGCCCAGCGGTTCGACATAGCCAGTGACGCCATGGTCCAGCAGCAGCGGCCGCAACCGCCGCAGCCCGTCGCGCAGCCTGGCCTCGGCCCCGGCCTCGGTCCAGCCGTGGCCCTCGTCGTGAACCGGGCACAGCACCACCCCCGGCGCCCCCAGGGCCGCGGCATAGGCGATGACCGCGCGGGCCTCGTCAGCGCGCGCGGGCGTCCAGTCGTTGAAACGTTGCAGCGCATTGACCGAGGCCACCGCCAGCCCGGCCGCATCCAGCCGCGCCTTCACCTCGGCGGCCGGCGTGCCATCGGCAAACTCGCATCCCTCGATGTCGTTGCGGATTTCCACCGCCTGCACCCCCACCGCCACGGCAAGCGAGATGAAATCGGTCAGCGGCAGCTCTGGCGCGCAGGTGCGGTTCAGGGCAAGGCGCAGGGTCATGCCACCTCCACCCAGCTCTGGCTGCGGCTGCTGGCCTGGATGGCCTCGACCAGGGTCTGGATGCGCAGGCCCTGGCGAAAGCCGAAGGGTTCGGGCGCGGCGCCGGCGATGGCGTTGACATAGCCCGCCACCTCGATCGCCTTCAGGTCGTTGAAGCCCAGCTGATGGCCGGGGGCGACGCAGAACAGGCCATAGGGGGCGTGATCCGGGCTTGCCTCGATGCGGCGGAATCCCTGGCGGCCCCTGCGGTCTTCGGTCGAGAAATAGTGCAGGACGTTGAAATGCTCTTGGCTGAAGGCCAGCGCGCCCCTGGTGCCGTAGACCTCGAAATCATGCTGCATCTTGCGGCCCGTCGCGATCCAGTTGCCCTCGATGCTGCCGGTAGCGCCGTTGGCAAAGCGCAGGAAGGCGCGGCCCACGTCGTCCACCTCGACCCTGCGGGTGCCGCCGCGGCCGTCGGGGCGCTCGGCGATCACGGTCACGCAATCGCCCATCACCCGGGTCACGGGGCCGCACAGGAATTCGGCCGTGGCCAGCGCATGGCTGCCGATGTCGGCCAGCGCCCCCCCGCCCGCCGAATCGTGGCGAAAGGTGAAGACCCCGCCGGCATCGGCCATGTAGTCTTCGCAGTGGATGCCGCGATAGCCGCGGATCTCGCCCAGTTCGCCGGCCTGGATCATCTCGCGCGCGAGGGACAGCATCGGGTTGCACAGGTAGTTGAAGCCGACCTGCGTCTTCACGCCCGCGGCTTCGGCCGCCAGCGTCATCTCCAGCGCGTCGGCGGCCAGCGGCGCCAGCGGCTTTTCGCAATAGACGTGCTTGCCCGCGGCGATCGCCGCCAGCGACATCTCCTTGTGCAGGGCATTGGGCGCGGTGATCGAGACCAGGTCGATCTCGGGGTTCGCCACGATCCCGCGCCAGTCCGCCGTGGCATGGGCAAAGCCCAGGGTCTGGCGGGCGCGTTCGGCGGCCTCCGGCGTGATGTCGGCCACCGTGTGCAGGTGCAGGTCGAAGGGCAGGTCGAACACGCGCGGCGCCGAGGTAAAGCCGAACACATGGGCCTTGCCCATGAACCCGGTGCCGATCAGGCCGATGCGCAGTTTCGGTTTGGTCATTTCGCAGCTTCCTTCACGCCGCCCAGGGCGGCCGGGTTGACGACAAGCGCCGGGTCCAGCCGGCCGGCCAGGAAATCCAGCACGTTCTGCACCGAGGCGATGGCCATGCGTTCGGCGCATTCCACCGTCAGCGCGGCGTTGTGCGGGGTCAGCACCGCCTGGTCCAGGCCGAAGAGCGGGTGGTCAGGCCCCGGCGGTTCGGCGCCGAAGACCTCGATCCCGGCGCCGCCGAGGTGGCCCGACCGCAGCGCCGCGGCCAGCGCGGCCTCGTCCAGCAATCCGCCGCGGGCGGTGTTCACCACGATGGCGCCGGGTTTCAGGGCCGCCAGTTCCGCAGCCCCCAGCACCGGCCGGTCGGCGCGCGGCAGGTGCAGCGACACCGCATCGGCCTGCGCCAGCGCCGGCCCAAGGTCAGGGGCGCGGCGGACAAGCCCGGGCCAGGCGGACGCGGGCAAGTAGGGGTCGTGGGCGTGAACCTCCATCCCGAAGGCGCCGGCCAGGGCGGCCAGCTTTTGCCCGATCCGCCCGAAGCCCACGATCAGCAGGCGCTTGCCCGCCACCTCGCGGGTCTGCAGGCCGTTCCTCCAGGCCCAGTTCCCGGCCCGCGTCGCGCGGTCGGCGGCGATCAGGCGATGGGTCGCGGCCAGGATCAGCATCATCGCATGTTCGGCCACGCCCGAGGAATTGACGTCGCCCACGATGCACAGCGGAATGCCGCGGGCGGTCAGCGCGTCCACGTCCACCGCGTCATAGCCGACGCCATGGCGCGAGACGATCCGCAGCCCCGGCGCCCTGGCCAGCGACGCCGCCGTCAGCGGCTGGGTGCGGATCACCAGGGCATCCGCCTGCGGCAGATGCGGTTGATACGAGGCCTCGGAGATCTCCTCGACATGGTCGAAGGTGACGCCCCCGGCCGCCCGCAGCAGGTCCAGCCCCGCGGGGTGCAGCTTTCCGGCCACCAGGACATGCGGCATCAGTAGGCCCCCCTCTCGGTGCCGGCGGCCTGTCCCTCGGTCAGCTTGCGAAACCCCGCCACCGCCGCGCCCGCCGCCGCGGCCAGGAACCGGCTGTCGCCGCCGACCGTGGTCATGTCGAAGCCCCAGCCGATGGCCCGCGCGGCATAATCCGGCGTGCCGCAATGCAGGGCCGCGCGGATGCTGTTGCGCCGGCAGGCCGCGACGATGGTCTGCAACGCCGCGATCATCTCGGGCTCTTCCCGGTCGAAGCCGGGGGCCAGGCGCCCGGCGGTCAGCGACAGCGTCAGGTCGGCCGGGCCGACATACAGCCCGTCCAGCCCGGGCGTCGCCGCGATGGCATCGAGGTTCGCCATGCCCTCGGCGGTCTCGATCATGGCGAAGGCCAGGATGTTGCCGTTCGCCTCGGCCGCATAGTTGGCCCCGGCCGCAAAGGACACCCGCGTCGGGCCAAACGACCGCTGGCCCAGCGGCGGATAGCGCAGGTAGCTGACGAACCGGGCCGCCTCTTCGGCGCTGTTCACCATCGGGCAGATGATGCCATAGGCCCCCGCATCCAGCGCCTTCATGATGATCCCCGGCTCAAGCCAGGGCACGCGGGCCATCAGCACCGATCCGCTGGCGCGCATCGCCTGGAACATCGGCAGCAGCGCGGCATAGTCCAGCGCGCCGTGCTGCATGTCGACGGTGACACTGTCGAACCCCTGCGCCGCCATGATCTCGGCGGCAAAGGGATTGCCGATGCTGCACCAGCCGTTGATCGTGGGCCGGCCCTCGGCCCAAAGCTGTTTCAGGCGATTGGGGATCATGCCCACACCATCTGGCTGGATTTGACGTCAAGATAGTCACGGATGCCCTCAAGCCCGCCCTCGCGGCCCATGCCGGAATGGTTGGTGCCGCCAAAGGGCGCCTCCGAGGCCGCCATGGCGAAGGAGTTGATGCCGACCATCCCCGCCTTCAGCCCGGCCACCATGCGCCGGGCGCGGGCCGGGTTCGTGGTGAAGGCATAGGCCGACAGGCCCATGTCAGAGGCATTCGCCCGGGCCAGCACCTCTTCCTCGGTGGAAAACCGGCTGATCGCGGCAACGGGGCCGAAATTCTCGTCCGCCATGACTCCCATGCCATCGGTGCAGCCGGTCAGCACGGTCGGCTCATAGAAATGCCCGGCGTTGAAGCCCTGCGCCCGCGCCCCGCCGGTGACGACCTGCGCCCCCGCCGCCACCGCGCCCGCCACGATCCTGTCCATCTCGGCCAGACGCCCGGCGTTGATCAGCGGCCCCATGCCGACCGACGGGTCCAGCCCGTCGCCCAGCCGGATCGCCCGCGCCCGCGCGGCGAAGCCCTCGACAAAGGCATCGTGCAGGCTGTCATGCACATAGAAGCGGTCACCGGTGACGCAGACCTGCCCCGCATTGGCAAACTTGGTCGGCACCGCGACGTTCAGGCAGGCCTCCAGATCGGCGTCGTCATGGACGATGACCGGCGCATTGCCCCCCAGTTCCATCGACACCTTCTTCAGCGTCGCCGCCGCGTCTCGGATCATCTGCTGGCCCACCCGGGTCGAGCCGGTCAGCGACACCTTGCGCACCGCCTTGGCCGCCATCAGCGGCGCATAGGTCGCCGCCGTAGGCCCGACGACCAGGTTGACCACGCCGGCCGGCAGCCCCCCCGCGCGACAGCAATCCACCAGCACCATCGCCACGCCGGGCGTCTGGCCCGAGGGCCGCAGCACGACGGAACAGCCCGCCGCAAGCGCCGGAGCGGCCTTGCGGGCAATCAGGGCCGCGGGAAAATTCCAGGCGGTGAAGGCGGCAACGATGCCGACCGGGTCGTGGTGGATCTCGAACCGCCCGCCGGGCACCCGGCTTTCGACGATGCGGCCATGGATGCGGCGGGCCTCTTCGGCATACCAGCGGAACTGGTCGATGCCGAGACCCCATTCCCGCTGCGACTGCGCAATCGGCTTGCCGGTTTCCAGGCTGATCATCCGCGCGGCCTCGTCGGTGCGCCGGATCATCTCGTCCGCGATCCGGTGCAGCGCATCGGCACGGGAAAAGGCGGGGGTCGCGGCCCAGGCCGCCAGCCCCGCCTGCGCCGCGACAAGGGCCGCCGCCGTGTCGGCCTCGGCCGCCTGCGGGCAGTCGCCCAGCGACACCTCCGTCACCGGACTGAAGACCGGGGCGGTGGCCCCGGCCAGGGCCGCGCGCCATTCGCCGGCAATGAACAGGCCAAAGCGGGCATACATCAGGCAATCTCCTTGACGGCCACGACGCGGCCTTCTGCGATGGATTTCAGCGCGGCTTCGGCCAGCACCAGCGCCAGCCGTCCGTCCTCGAACCCGACCGAGGGCGCCCGGCCCTGCTCTACCGCCGCGACGAATTCGGAAATCTCGGCATCGAAGGCCTCGCGGTAACGCTCGATGAAGAAATTCAGCAGCGGCGCGGCGCGGTCGGTGAAGGTCTCGCCGTGCAGCGTCATCCCATGCGGCCGGCGGTTCTCCGAGATCGCCATGCCCTTCGACCCCAGGGCCTCGACCCGCTGGTCGTAGCCATAGCTTGCCCGGCGCGAATTGGTGATGACCGCCTGCTTTCCGCTGGCCGTGGTCAGCACCACCGTCACCGTATCATGGTCGCCCAGACGCGCCATCAGCGCAGGGTCCACCAGCCGCGCGCCAGTGGCGAAGACCTGGCTCACCTCTTCACCCAGAAGGAATCGCGCCATGTCCAGATCGTGGATCGTCATGTCGCGCAGGATGCCGCCCGAAACCCGCAGGTAGACCTCGGGCGCCAGCCCCGGATCGCGCGAGGTGATGACCACCTGATGCAGGTCGCCGATCTCGCCGGCCTCGATCGCACGGCGCACCGCGGCATGGCCCGGATCAAAGCGCCGGACAAAGCCCAGCTGGATCGGCACCCTGGTCCCGGCGATGGCCGCCGCGCAGCGGTTCACCCGCGCAAGGCTCAGGTCGATGGGCTTTTCGCACAGCACCGGCTTGCCGGCGGCAACCGCCATCTCCAGCAGGTCGGCGTGGGTGTCGGTCGCGGTGGCGATCAACACCGCATCGACCTCTGCCGCCGCCAGTGCCGCCGCGGCCGAACTCAGCACTGGCGCGCCCGTGCTGGCCGCCACCGCCCGCGCCGCCGGGGCATGGATGTCGAAGACCCCCGCCAGGGTCGCCCGCGGATGCGCGGCGATGTTGCTGGCATGCATGGCGCCGATGCGCCCGCACCCAAGCACGGCAATCCGGACCATTCCGTTCCTCCCGATTCAGGTCTTGCAATATTCATTGCGATAAATGCCTATTGTCAACACACAATGCGCGCGATTATGGTCTCTGCGCAGTTCACGGCAGGAGGGCCTGATGGAACACTCGACGATTCGCCTGACCATGGCACAGGCGCTGGTGCGCTGGCTGACCGCGCAGGTCACCGAGATCGAGGGCCAGCGGGTGCCCCTTTTCGCCGGTGTCTTCGGCATCTTCGGCCACGGCAACGTCACCTGCCTGTCCGAGGCGCTTGAGGGCGTGCAGGACCGGCTTCCCACCTGGCGCGGGCAGAACGAACAGTCGATGGCGCTGGCCGCCATCGGCTTTGCCAAGGCGAAGCGGCGGCGGCAGATCATGATCGCCACCTCGTCCATCGGGCCGGGGGCGCTGAACATGGTGACGGCGGCGGGCACGGCGCATGCCAATCGCCTGCCGGTCCTGCTGATCGCGGGCGACACCTTCACCAACCGCCTGCCCGACCCGGTGCTGCAACAGGTCGAGCACTACGACAACCCGACCATCACCGTGAACGACGCCTTCAAGGCCGTCACCCGCTACTGGGACCGCATCACCCACCCGGCGCAGATCATCCAGTCCCTGCCGCAGGCCGTAGGCGCGATGCTGGACCCGGCCGACTGCGGACCGGCTTTCCTGGCCCTGCCGCAGGACACCCAGGAACTGGCCTTCGACTACCCGGCCGAGTTCTTTGAGGAACGGCTCTGGACCATTCCCCGCCCCCGCCCCGACCGCAAGGCCGTGGCAGAGGCCGCAGCCCTGCTGAAGACCGCGAAAAGGCCACTCATCATCGCGGGCGGTGGCGTGCGCTATTCCGGGGCCGAAGGCGCAGTCGCCCGCTTTGCCGCCGAACGCGGCATCCCGGTGGTGGAAACCATCGCCGGCAAGGGCGGCCTCACGCACCACCATCCGGTCCATGCCGGCCCCATCGGCATCATCGGCTCGACCTCGGCCAATGCGCTGGCGGCCGAGGCGGATGTGATCCTGGCCATCGGCACCCGGCTGCAGGATTTCACCACCGGCTCCTGGACGGCCTTTTCGCGCGATGCGCGCTTCATCTCGATCAACGCGGCCCGCTTCGACGCGCTGAAGCACCGGGCGCTGGCTGTTGTGGGCGATGCGCTGGAAGGTGTCGAGGAACTGGACGCGGGCCTGGGTGCCTGGAAGGCGCCCGCCGGGCACCTGCCCCGGGCCAAGGCCCTGTTCGCCGACTGGGACAAGCTCTTGGACGACCACCAGACCCCGACCAACGCGCCCGTCCCGACCTATGCCCAGGTGGTCAACGTGGTGAACCGGACCGCGGGCGAGAAAGACACCCTGATCGCGGCCGCCGGCGGCATCCCGGGCGAGGTGGCCAAGGGCTGGCGGGTCAAGGCGCCGAACAGCTTCGACCTGGAGTTCGGCTTTTCCTGCATGGGCTATGAAATCGCCGCCGGCTGGGGCTGCGCCATGGCCCAGTCGGGGCCGGGGGGCCTGGGCGGCACGCCCATCGTCATGCTGGGCGACGGCACCTACATGATGATGAATTCCGACATCTATTCGACCGTGCTGTCCGGCCACAAGATGATCGTCGTGGTCTGCGACAACGGCGGCTATGCGGTGATCAGCCGCTTGCAGCAGTTCAAGGGCGTGCCGGGGTTCAACAACCTGCTCAAGGACTGCCGGATCACCGACAAGGCCAACCCCCTGCACGTCGATTTCGCCAAGCACGCCGAAGCGATGGGCGCCGCCGCCCGTCGCTGCGACAGCCTGGCCGACCTGGAGGCAGCGCTGGACTGGGCCAAGGGCAACGACCGGACAACCGTGATCAGCATCGTCACCGATGCCCATTCCTGGGTGCCGGGCGATGCGGACTGGGACGTTGGCGTGCCCGAAGTGTCGGATCGCGAGACCGTCACCAAGGCCAGGGAAAGCCAGATCGCAATTCGCGCCAAGCAGCGTGTCGGAGTCTGAAGATGAAAGCCAAACTTGGAATTGCCCCCATCGCCTGGTGGAACGACGACCTTGCGGAGCTGTCGGATGACGTCAGCCTGGAGGAATGCCTGCGCCAGGCCTCGGTCGCCGGATTTACCGGCATGGAGACCGGCCGACGCTTTCCGATGGACATGGCCGAGCTTGGCCCGATCCTGGCGAGGTACGGCATCTCGGTCTGCGGTGGCTGGTTCTCGGGCCTGCTGCTCGATGGCGACATCGAGGTGGAAAAGGACCGCATCGCGCAGCAGCATGCCTTCTTCCGGGCGGCCGGCGCGCCCTGCATCGTCTATGGCGAAACGGCCCGGTCGGTGCAGGGGATCAAGTCGGCCCCGCTTTCGACCAAGCCCAGGCTGACCGAGGCCGAAATGGCCGTCTACGGCCGCAAGGTCAGCGATTTCGCCGACTGGTGCGCCAGGAACGGCATGCCGCTTTCCTACCACCACCATATGGCCGCCGCCGTGGAAACCGAGGCCGAGCTGGACCTCTTCATGCAGCATTCCACCGTGCCGCTGCTGTTCGACGCGGGCCACATGGCCTTTGCCGGCGGCGACAATCTGCGGGTCATCGAGAACCACCACGCCCGCATCACCCATGTCCACACCAAGGACATCCGCCGCGCCGTGGTGGACGGGCTGGACCGCGGCCGCGAGTCCTTCCTTGACGCCGTGGTGAAGGGCGCCTTCACCGTGCCGGGCGACGGCTCGCTGGACTTCGAGGCGATCGTCAAGGCGCTGGCGGCCAGGGGCTATGAGGGCTGGTTCGTCGTCGAGGCGGAACAGGACCCCAAGGTCTCGCCGCCGCTGGAGATGGCGAAGAAGGGCCACAGGGAACTGATGCGCGTCATGGCCGCCGCCGGATACGAGGTCGTGCAATGACCCAGGTCTCGGGGAACCGGATGGACGGCAAGGTCTGCGTCGTCACCGGCGCGACCCAAGGCCTGGGCGCGGCGATTGCCCGCCGGCTGGCCGCGGCCGGCGCCAAGGGCATCGTGATCACCGGCCGCAACGCCGAACGTGGCGCGCAAGTTGCCCGCGAGATCGCCGAGGCCCACGGCATCCGGGCGCATTTCCTGCCGGCCGATTTCGCGATTGTCGAGGATTGCCGCAGGATCATTGCCGAGACCGACCGCCTGTTCGGCCGGCTTGACGTGCTGGTCAACGCCGGCGCCTCGACCGCGCGCGGCACGATTCTGGAGACCACGCCCGAGACCTTCGACTCGCTCTTCGCCACCAATGTCCGCGGCCCCTATTTCCTGATGCAGGAGGCCATCAAGCTGATGATCTCAAAGGGAATCCAGGGCGCCATCTGCAACATCGGCTCGATCTCGGCGCTGGCGGGGCAGCCCTTCATCAACGCCTACTGCGCCAGCAAGGGCGCGCTGACCACGCTGACCGCGAACACCGCCTTCTCGGTCATGGCCAACCGCATCCGGGTCAACCAGCTGAACGTCGGCTGGATGGCCTCCGACCACGAACGCGAGATCCAGGCCAGCGCCGGCGATCCCGACTGGGAGGCGAAGGCCGCCGCCAGCCTGCCCTTCGGCCGCCTGGTCGACCCGGCCGAAGCGGCGCGGGCGGTGAACTTCCTGGTGTCGGACGACGCCGGCCTGATGACCGGGGCCATCGTGAACTTCGACCAGTCGGTCTGGGGTGCGGCCGCCGAAGGAATGCCGGTGCCGAACGGGCCTATGGCCCCGTGACCACCGGAATTCTTGGCGCCTCCGGGCCCTTCTGCAACCGCGAAGCCAGCGCCACGCACAGCGCCTGGGCCAGGCACATCGGCGCGGCCAGGCTGCGCGAAAAGGTGTATCCGTGCTCGGGCACCGCGAACAGCACTCTTGCCAGCTTGGCATAGGGCGACAGGGTGCTGTCGGTGATCGCCACGATCGGCACGCCGCGCGCGGCCGTCTCTTCCGCCACGTTCACCACCTCGGTCGCATAGAACCGGAACGACACCACCATCATCAGATCCTCGGGCCGCGAGACCTTGGCCATGTGCGTCGCAAGCCCGCCGCCGGGGTCCAGCAGCACCGTCCGCTTGCCCAGCATGGTCAGGACATAGCGCAAGAGTTCCACCACCGGGGCAGACCGCAACTGGCCGATCAGATAGATCGTGTCCGCGCCTTCCATCAGCTCGGCCGCCGTGGCCAGGGTCGCCGCATCCATGCTGGACAGCAGGTCCTGCAACGAGGCCACGTCACGCGTGACAAGATCGGCCAGAAAGCCAAGCTCTCCTTCCCGGGTGCCGCCAAGCTCGGCCTCCAGCGCGCGCACCCGGGCATCGAACCCCGGCGCGGCGGTCGACAGCCGCCGCTGGAACACGGCCTGCAACTCCTTGAAACCCTTGTAGCCCAGCGACTGCGCGTAGCGGACAAAGCTGGAGGCATGGATGCCGCACTTGGCCGCGATGGCGTTCACCGACAGCACCGCCACGTCATTCGGGTTCTGGGTCAGGTAAAGCGCGATCTTCTGATACGACTTCGACATGTCGTCATATCGGTCGTGGATCAGCTTGATCAGATCTTCGTAGGATTCGGGCGGACGGTAGGACATGGCGGCTTCCTTGAACGCGGGCGATCACCCGCCGCCGGCCCATCCAGCATCTTGCAGCGAAGTTTGTCAATTGGACTGCAATGCATTGAACGATGCGATCGCGGCCCGTCGCCACGCCGGTACTGCCCCTGTCGGGCAGACAGCACGCCACTGGCCTCGGCCATGCGGTCGTGGACCATGCCGCCAGACGCGGCATCCCATTTCCCGCGGCTGGACGCCCCCCATCGCGACCGCCTGAGGCCCACGGCCAGGGCCCGACACGCAGGACGAACCGGCACGCCACCCTGCGCGGGTGGTGTCCGGCCGGGGCGTGCTGCCCAGGCTAGCCTGCCCTCCAGCCGTCGCGACATGACGACCGACCGGAAGAGATGAACGATCGCGCCCTGCCTTATGGCGGGGCCGCGGGACGCTGGGTCACGCTGCCCGCTTCAATCGTCTTTCCCCCGCTGAAGCACAGCCGCAAAGAAGCCGTCGGTGTCGTGGCGTGCCGGCGTCAGCGACAGAAAGTCGGGGTGGGCCGATGCGGTCACATCCGGGGCGACCATGTGCAGCGGCACCGCCTGAAAGGCCGGCTGAGCGTCAAGGAAGGCCCGGACCTGGTGTTCGTTTTCTTCCGGCAGCAGCGAACAGGTCGCATAGACCAGCCGCCCGCCGGGCTTGACCAGGCGGGCCGCGCTGGCAAGGATCCGGGCTTGCAAGGCGACAAGGGCCGGCAGGCCCAGGTCCGGCGCGCGCCAGCGGGCGTCGGGGTTGCGCCGCCAGGTCCCTGTCCCGCTGCAGGGCGCATCGACCAGCACGCGGTCGAACCGGCCCTTGTGGCGCTTGATCCAGCGGTCCGTCTCGCCGGTCAAGAGCCGCGTCTCGGCATTCTGCAAGCCGGCCCGCCGCAAACGCTCGGCGCAGCGCTTCAGCCGGGCGTCGTTGACGTCGCAGGCGACAAGATGCCCCCGGTTCCGCATCTGCGCCGCGATGGCCAGCGTCTTGCCGCCGGCCCCGGCACAGAAATCGACAACCTGTTCGCCCGGTTGCGCATCGACCAGCATCGCGACCAACTGCGAGCCCTCGTCCTGGATCTCGATCACGCCGGCCTTCAACCCGGGCAGTCGTGCCAGCGACAGCCGCTCGCGGATCCTTATGCCCTGGGGGGCCAGCCGGGTGGCCTCGGCGCGGACGCCCTGGCCCTTCAGGTCGCGCAGCACCGCCGCGCGGGTCGCCAGAAGCGGGTTGACCCGCAGGTCCAGCGGCGGCGGCGTCAGCGTTGCCGCCATCTCGGCGGCATAGGCCGCCCCAAAGCGCTGGCGCAGCGGGTCCGCCGCCCAGGGCGGGCATTCCAGGCGCAGGTCCTCGGGCATCTCGGGGTGGTTCAGCGCGCCACCCTGCAAGGCGACCAGCATCGCCTGCTCCGGCCCGCTCAAGGCGGTCTTGCCGGCAAAAAGGCGCGCCACCTGGTCGGGCGTCTGGCCTTCTCCCAGCGCCAGCCAGGCCAGCAGCCGGTTGCGCGGATCATCCGGATACCCCAGCCTGTCCAGCCACCAGCCCAGCCGCGCCCGATGCCGAAGCACCGCATGCAGCTGGTCCAGCAGCGCCCCGCGGTCTTCGTCCTGCCCCGGCGCACGGCTGCGGAAATAGGCCGCGGTGACGGCATCCAGGGGGCGCGCTGAGCGATCCGCGTCGTGCAGCAGGTCCAGCGTCGCCTGCGCGCGCGCAGCCGCGGCCGCGCCAGACCATTCAGGCCGAGGGGCACCGGCGCGCGATGGGCTCTGGGTCACGTTTCGCACCTGTTGGTCGGCAATCGGGGAAAGCTCCGTTTGCGCGTGTCTATTGGCAAGCCGCGCCGATGCCAACCTGCATCAGGCCTTGGACGACCGGCCGGCCATGCCATCGTCGCGCTGCTGCAACCGCCAGGCCGCCGAGCCGTCACTGCCGGTGCTGTCAGAAGGGCACCCTGATCCGATGACGGAAACCCGGATGAAACCGCTTCTTGCTGCCAGCCTGCTTGCCTTTGGCCTTGCCACCGCCGCCCTGCCGTCGCGCAGGACACGATCCGCTTTGCCGCCACCGACATCGACGGGCTCAAGGCGCTGATCGCCGGATCGGCCTGAACCGCACCCGCATCGACGGCATCACCAGGAAGTTCACCGACCAGTCGTTCGGAATGCTGGTCAAGGGCGGTCAATTGCCCGACGACATCCTGCTGGCCTCGCCCATCCAGTCCACGGCAATGCCGCGTTCGCGGATCGCCTCGACGTCCAGGCTTTCATGGCCCGCGCTTGAGCAGGTGGCGATTGCCAGTGCGGGCAGGCGGGCGAGCAAGTCGCGCGATAGCCCCGCATCGCTGTCGGTCACGACCGCGCGGATTTGCGGAAGGACCTCTGCTGCCGCCGGATCCGCGATATCGCCCGGGCGGGGCAAGCTGGGCTGGGTCGAAGGTTTCCGGCTTGACTGCCTATCTTTTGTCTACAATAGATAGATCAAAGAAAGTGAGTCCTTTCATGCCGTCTTCGCCCCCGTCCGATCAGCCCGTTTCGCCGGACCGCAAGGCCAGTCTTGCCGTCGCCCTGCGCCGACGCATCCTGACCATGCACCTCGCGCCCGGCGCGGTGCTGGACGAGACGGACCTGGCCGAGGAGTTCGGCCTGTCCCGCCCGCCTGTGCGTGAAGCGATGCGACAATTGGCTGGCGAGGGGTATATCGAGCTGGAGCCGAACCGCCCCGCGCGCGTCACGCCGCTCGGCTATCGGTCGCTGCGCGATTTCTTCCTGTTCGCTCCGGTCGTCTATGTCGCCTCGACGCGGCTGGCGGCAGAGCGGCGCACGGATGCCGAGGTGGCCGAACTAGCGGCGATACAGGACCGCTTCCGTGCCGCCATCCGCGAGGGCGATGTGGATGGCCGCGTGTTCGAGAATGACCGCTTTCACCTGAAGATCGGCGAGATGGCGCACAATGCCTATGTCCTGCCCAGCCTGCGGCGCTGCCTGATCGACCATGCCCGCATCGCCAAGGTCTTCTACGAGGATCAGCTTGCGGCCCGCCATCCGAAGATGGCCGAAGAGCGGGACGAGGCCGCGCAGCAGCATGACGAGATCATCGCCGCGATCGAGGCCCGCGATCCCGACCGGGCCGAGGCGCTGGTGCGGGCCCACCTCGACCTCTCGCGCCGCAACATGGCGATGTATGCCGCGCCCGAGGGCATGGCGATCCGCTTCGACAATTGACCCCGAAAGGACCAGCCCGATGACCGCCTTTGCCTTCCCCGGCCTCAATCTTGCGCTGGCCACGCCCTTCGACGACGCGGGCCGCGTGGATTTCGCGCGGCTTGAGGCGAATATCGAAGGCTTCCTTGCGGCGGGGATCACCGGCTTCGTGCTGTCGTCGGGAACGGGGATGCACGTCTACCTGTCGCCCGACGAGGCGCAGCAGGTGGTCGACCGCGGGGCCAAGGTCATCAATGGCCGGGCGCGGATCATCGCCCAGACCTCGGCCCTGATGGCCGAGGATGTGGTGACGCGGACCAAGCGGGCACGGGATGCGGGGGCGGACGGCGTGATGGTCCTGCCGCCCTTCTTCGAGGGGCCGACGGATGACGAGGGCATCGTCGCCTTCTATGCCGAGGTCGCGTCTGCGGGCCTGCCTGTGATCGGCTACAACGTGCCCCATGCGGTGGGGGTGGAGATCACGCCCGACCTGTTCCGCAAATTGGCCGCCATCCCGGGCTTTGCCTCGGTCAAGGATTCAAGCGGCGATCTGGCGGCACAGGCGTCGCTGATGCGGACGGGGCTGCCGGTGATGAACGGCGCGGATACGCTGGTGCCCTATGCCCTGCTGGCAGGAGCGTCGGGGCTGATCTGGGGCGGGGCGAACATCGCGCCGAAGACCTGCCTTGCGGTGGTGACGGCCGCGCAGCAGGGGCGTTGGGCCGAAGCACGGGAGATCTGGCGCAAGCTGGAACCGATCATGTCGCTGATCTGGGCGGGGGATTATGTGCAGTCCGTCTATGCCGCGGCCGAGATGACCGGCCATGGCGCGGGCAATCCGCGCAAGCCGCTGCGCGCGCTTGCCTCGGATCGCCTGCCCGCGATCCGCGCGGCCTTGGGCGATCTGGTCGCAGCAGAGAAACCCTGATGGCACGCTACACCGCCAAGGCACTGCCGCGACAGCCGGGCGTTTCCGGCTGGGTCGCCCTGCTGCCGGAGCGCCGACCGCGCCCCGCCTTGCAAGGGGCGGTGACGGCGGATGTCGCCATCATCGGCGCGGGCTTCGCGGGGCTGGCCGCCGCGCGGCGGCTGTCGCAGCTCGACCCTACCCTGCGGGTGGCGGTGCTGGAGGCGGGCGTCGTGGGCGAGGGGCCGGCGGGCCGCAATTCGGGCTTCATCATCGACCTTCCGCACGAGGTCTCCGCCGAAAGCCTTGGCAGCGACTCGGCCGATCATGCGCGGCGCGACATCTTCAAGAACCGGACGGCCCTCGCTTTGGCCCAGGGCATGGCCGAGGAACACGGCTGGGGGCCAGAGGTGTTTTCCCTGTCGGGCCGCTATTCCATCGCGCGCGGCGCGGCGGGGGATGATCACCTGGTGGATTACGCCAGGCAGTTGGACGGGCTGGGCGAGGCGCACCGTCTGCTGGATGCCGAGGAAACGGCGCGGCTGACCGGAACGCGGTCGTTCTCATCGGCCCTGTTCACGCCCGGCACGGCGATGATCCAGCCCGCCGATTTCGTGCGACGCTTCGCGGATGCCCTTCGCGATCCGGTGAACGTCTACGAGCAATCACCCGTCCTGTCCTTCGAGCGGCAAGGGAGCGGGTGGCAGGTGACGACCAGGGACGCAACGGTCACGGCCGGTCGGGTGATCCTTGCCGTCAACGGACATGCGCAAAGCTTCGGGCTGTTGCCGCGCAAGCTGATGCATGTGTTCACCTATGCCTCGTTGACGAAACCCTTCGATCCGGCCTTGCTGGGGGGTGAACGGAACTGGGCCGCCACGCCTGCCCTTCCGATGGGCACGACCATCCGCCGTCTGTCCGGCCCCGATGGCGACCGTATCCTTGTCCGGTCGCGATATACCTACAACCCGTCCATCACCGTCAGCGACGCGGCCCTTGCCAGCGCGGGGCGGGTGCATGACCGCAAGCTCGCATCCCGCTTTCCGGTCCTTGCCGGGCTGGCGATGCAGTATCGCTGGGCCGGTGCGATGGCGTTGACATGGAACAGCGTGCCCGTGGTGGAGGAGGTGGATCAGGGCCTCTGGCTTGCCGCCGGCTGCAACGGGGTCGGGGCGACCAACGCCACCGCGAATGGCATCGTCGCGGCAGAGCGCGCCTTGGGGCATCTGTCGAAGCTGGGAGAGCACTACCGCGAGGCCGCACCGGCAAAGGCGATACCGCCGGAACCGGTCGCAACGATCGGCGGCAAGGCGGCGCTGAGGTGGAAGGAATGGAGGGCGGGGGACGAGTAACGGGTCTGCCCGCAGTTCAAGCCCCACTGTCCGCCTTCCGCCGAGGCTGAGTGGAAACTGCCGTCCGTGGTAGGCTTACGCTGCTCCGCGGGATGCCCGGATGGCTGGTTTCATGGAAGGAATTGACCGCCGTCAGACAGGGCGGCGATGGCGAAGTTTGTGGACCAGACGAAGTCGCTCGCGGGCGCGCTTGGCTGGGACCTGTTCCGCAAGATGCGCGGTCGACTGACCGAGGCATCAGAACGAATGCAGCCGCCTCCAGTCGATCCAAGCCCAACTTTCCTTTTTGGGCTGAGGGCTTCAGTGCAGCAATGACGATTGCGCAGTCGGGCGACTTTGGTCGTCGCGAATGGCGACAGTTTCACATCGGCTTTTGCGGCGGCTGCAACTGTGATCGGGGCCAGCCTGAACGGGCGCATCCTTTGGGAACCCAATGATGGACGTTGCTCTGCGGATTGGGTGGCAGCAGGTGCCTTGTCATCTGCGGCCGTCAGCGAAAGCAGCTTGGTTGACAGCTCCGGAGAATGCCGGCCCGCAGAGACCGCCTCCGGACCCTTGGGCGCTTAGTACGGTTGACAGCCCCACACGCATAACCCCCTAAAGCAACAGAAATCCAGCCGCGGCCGGATCGGGGGAACGCCTTCGCGAAGGCAAGTGGCGGAGGATACGGGACTGCCGTCGAACCTTCTCGGCCGAAGACCGGTCCTCCGGACGGCGAGCGACGGCCGCCCGCCATCCTCACGCAGTGATCAGATCACGACGAAATCGGCATTCGTCAGCGCCAGGTTTGCAGCCAGGGTGGCAAAGTGGATGCGTGCGCCGGCCCCGTTGCCGTCGGCATCGAAGTAGAGCCGCCCGGTATCCGTCTCGTAGATGATCCGGTCCAGCGCGTCGCTGGCCGCGCCGGTCAGGTTCGCGGCAAAGGCGCTGGCGGCCAGCCCGCCGGTGGAAAGCCCGGCAAAGACCGCGTCATCCAGCCGGATCGTGTCATCGGCAACGCTGAAATCCGTGATGCGGTCGATGTTCGTGGCCCCAAGCGCCGTCGAGAAGACGAAGGTGTCGGTGCCCAGCCCCCCGGTCATCGTGTCATTGCCAAGGCCGCCGTTCAACTGGTTGTTCGCGCCGTTCCCGACCAGCGTGTTGGCCAACCCGTTGCCGGTGCCGTTGATGTTGGCCGCGCCGGTCAGCGTCAGCCGCTCGACGAACCGGATGCCGACATAGGCGTCAAGGCTGAGCGTGATGCTGCTTTGCACCGTATCCAGGCCGCCCGCGTCGATGCCGCTGGTGGTGGTCGTCGTCTCGAACACCCGGTCCCCGGCGGCATCGACGACATAGGTGTCGTTCCCCGCGCCGCCCAGCAGGGTGTCGTTGCCAAGGCCGCCGTTCAGGATGTTGTTGCCGGCGTTGCCGGTCAGCCGGTTGTCCAGCGCATTGCCGGTGCCGTTGATGTTGGCCGTGCCGGTCAGGGTCAGGCGCTCGACGAAGCTGACCCCGGCATAGGCCCCGAGGCTGAGCGTCACGCTGCTGCGGATGGTGTCGATGCCGCCGGCGTCGATGCCGCTGGTCGTCGTCGTGGTCTCGAACACCCGGTCCAGGGTCGCATCCACGACATAGGTGTCGTCGCCCGCGCCACCCAGCATGGTGTCGTTGCCAAGGCCGCCGTCCAGCGTGTTGGTGCCCGCGCTGCCGGTCAACCGGTTTGCCAGCGCGTTGCCGGTGATCGAGACGCTGTCCGCGGCGGTCCAGTTGGTGAAGGACAGGCCGGCCAGCGACAGGTTCTGCAGCGATGCGGCCAAGGTGATAGACAGCCCGTCATCCCCCGCGCCGCCGTTCAGCGTCAGGCCCCCCAGTGCCGTGGCCTGATCGGCCAGCACCAGGATCCGCCCCCCCAGGTCGACGGTCCCGCTGCCCTGCAGGGCGGCGATGGTCTCGTTGGCGGTCAGACGCAGCGTCCCTGTCGCACCCAGCACGACCAGGCCCGTATTCGCGATGGCCGACCCGCCGGCCAGTTCCAGCGTCCCTGCGGTGACCGTGGTGGTGCCGGTGTAGGTGTTGGTGCCCGACAGGGTCAGCGTGCCGCTGCCTGTGGCAGTGACCGTGCCCCCGCCACTGATGACCCCGGACAGGATGGTGGCGCCTGACCCCGCCTTGACCAGGCTGGACAGGGCCTCGATGCCGATGTTGCCAGAGTAGGTGCCGGAGGAATTGTCCGAGCCAAAGGTCAGTTCCGAGGCGCCACCGGTGGAGTTCAGGCCGATCGTGCCGCCGGTGCCGGTCAGTGAATCGACCGAGACAACGGCATTGTCCAGGCTGAGCGCACCGCCGTTCACCACCAGGCCGCCGATGTCGAAGGGTGTTCCGCTGCCGCTCACCGCCAGCGTTCCGGCGGTGACAGTCGTCGTGCCGGTATGATTGATGCCGCCGGTCAGGTTGACGGTGCCGGCACCTGCCTTGGTCAGCCCGCCCGCGCCGGAGACAGCGCCGCCCACGTTGATCGTGCCCGCGCCGCCCAGCGTCAGGGCCGTGCTGCCCGTTGCCAGGCCGCCGGTCAGGTTCAGCGTCGTCCCGGTGTTGGCCGTGACCGAGCCGCCCGCCGCCCCGGCCGTGACCAGCCCGGTCAGCGTATTGGTGCCGCCGGTGGTGCGCAGCGCGCCGCCCCCCGCGATGCCAAAGCCGTTCACGGTGATCGCCTCGGCCAGCGAGATGCCGCCCAGCACCTCCAGCGCGCCGCCTGCCACCACGGTCGTGCCCGTCGTCGCAGACCCAAGCGCTGCGCCGTTCAAGATCCGCAGCACGCCGCCATTGACCGTGGTCAGCCCGCTGTAGGTGTTGGTGCCCGACAACGTCAGCGTGCCGGTGCCGATCTTGGTCAGCGCGCCGATGATGCCGACATCCACGATGCTGCCGGAGAAGGTGCTGTTCGCGGCACTGCCCGCGGTCAGCGTCACGCCGTTGCCGATCCTCAGCTGGCCGTCTCCGGCGATATTGCCGACGGTCTCATTGTTGGACACGATCACCGTGCCCGGGGCATTGATGGTCAAGACAGAGCTGTCGCTGAGCCCATGTCCCCCGAAGATCCGCAGCGTGCCCTCGTTGACCGTGGTCGCCCCCGTGAAACCGTTGCTGCCGAACAGCAGCACCTGGCCGGTGCCGTCCTTGGTCAGGGTGCCGGTGCCGGTGACGATGTCGACGAAGACACTGATGTTTCCCGCACCGCCGAAGGTCAGGCCACGGTTCGTGCCGGTGATGCCGCCGCTCGTGAAGGTCAGCGTCCCCGAATCCGAATTGATCCGGGTGGCGCCGGTCAGGGTGATCAGGGATTCGATACTGTTGTCGTCGGCAATGTTGCGGATTGCCCCGCCGCTCGTAATCCCGGTGCCAGCTGCCGAAATCGCCTCGGTCAGGACGAAACCGCCCGTCAGCTCCAGCGCCGCACCGGCGGCGACCACGGTGCCTGCGACGGCGCTGCCAAGCGCTGCGCTGTCACCGATGCGCAGCACGCTGCCCGCATCGACCGTGGTCAGCCCGGAATAGGTGTTCACCCCCGACAGCGTCAGCGTACCCGCGCCCGTCTGCCTGACCGTGCCGGTGCCCGAGATGATGTTGCCGACAGTGGTCGCATCGGATCGGTCGAAGACCAGCGCCGCGTCGTTCACCACATTGCCGGTCCCCAGCGTGCCGGTGGTGCCGCCCGCGCCGATCTTCAGGGTGCCTGCCGTGACGGTGGTGGTGCCGGTGTAGGTGTTGGTGCCCGACAGCGTCAGCGTGCCGGTGCCCTGCTTGGTCAGCGCGCCAACTGCCGAGAACTCCCTGATCGTACCGGAAAAGGTGCTGTTGCCCGCGTTGCCCACGACGAAGGCCGACGAGGTAATCAGGGTGATGGTGCCGGCCCCCGCGATGTTGCCCACGGTTTCAGACACGAACAGGTCAAGGAAACCCGCGGAATTGACGGTGACAAGGGCAGTGTCGCTGAGCTTGCTGCCTGTACCGGAAATCTGCAACGTTCCGCCGTTCACCGTTGTCGCGCCGGTGAAGCTGTTGCCGCCGCCCAACAATACGATCCCGGTGCCGTCCTTGGTCAGCGTGCCCGAGCCGGTGGTGATGTCCGAGGCGACGATGATGTTGCCCGATCCGCCGAAGGTCAGGTTCCGGTTGGTGCCGCTGATGCCGCCGGTGATGTCCATCTGGTCCGCATCGCTGTTGATTCGGGAAGCACCGGCCAGCGTGATCGCCCCTGTGATCACGTTGTTGCCCGAGATGCTGCGGATCGCGCCGCCGGTGCCGCCCTCGCCCGTGCCGCTGACCGAGATCGCCTCGGCCAGGGTGATCCCGCCGGTCAGTTGCAGCGCCCCGCCCGCGGCGACAACCGTGCCTGCCAGCGTCGAACCAAGCGCGCCGTTGCTGGCGGCCTCCAGCACCGCGCCGGACTGCACCGTGGTCAGCCCGCTATAGGTATTGGCCCCCGACAGCGTCAGCAGACCGGTGCCCGCCACCGTCATCCCGCCCGCGCCCGAGATGACCCCGCTTGCCGTGGTGGCAAAGCCCAACTGCCCCGAAGTCAGCGTCGCGTTCAGGGTGATGTTGCCGGACCCGTCCAGCGCGCCGACCGTTTCGGCGGTATCCACCCGCAGCACGCCCGGGGCGCTGACGCGCAGTTCCCCGAGATCGCTGATGGCATTGCCGCCCGACAGGATCAGCGTGCCGACGGCAACCTCGGTAAGCCCGGTATGGGTGTTGGTGCCCGACAGCGTCAGGGTGCCCGCGCCGTCCTTGGTCACCGAAACCGTGCCCGCGCCGTCCTGAATGGTGCCGGCAAAGCTGCTGGTGCCGGTCAGCGTCAGGGCCGCATCGGCACCCGAGTTCGTGACCGTGCCAAGGCCGCTCAGGTTGTTGACCCTGGTGGCAAAGCCCCCGATGTCCAGCGCCGCACCGCTGGAGATCGACGTTCCCGAGAGGAAGTCCAGCAGGAAGCCCCCCGCAATGCTGCCCCCGATCTGCAGCGTTCCCGCGACGATGCTGACCGATGCATCGCCGAAGGAAGAGTTGGTGCTGATGGCCCGCACCGTACCGCTTTCGCCGATGGCCCCGATCGTCAGGACGGATGGAGCATGGGTGTTCAGGCTTGCCAGCGTCAGTGTCGTGCCGGTCGCCGCCGTGATTGCTCCGCCGCCCGCGGAAGACCCGACTCTGCCCGTGATCGTGCTGTCGGCGAGCCCTGCCAAGGTGCCACTGACGTTCACCCAATACGAAAGATTGCCGCCATCGACCTCGATCCTGCTGCCGGTGGCGAGTGTCAGATGTGAGCTGACCGTCCCCGTGACCAGCATCGTCCCGCTCTGCACCGTCGCATTGCCGCCGGCCAAGGTGCCGCTGATGGTTCCGCCGGTCAGCGTCGCGCCCGAGGTCGCGGTGACCGCCCCCGCCAGATCGCCGCCGGACTGGGTGAAGGTCGATGCCGTCAGCACGGCGCTTCCGTCGATGGTGCCGCCCGACAGCGAAAGCGCACCGACCGTGTCGGCCGCGTTCACCGTCAGCGTGCCGAACCCCGACACGGCGACGGCCTGCCCGTCGGCCAGGTTCGCGCCCGTGTTCAGCGTCACCGAGCCGCCGGAAATCGACGTCGTGCCGGTGACGGCCCCGGCCACCGTGATCGTGCCGCCAAGACTGACCAGCGCCGCCGAACTGCTGCCCGACACAAGATCGGCACTGCCGCCGTTGACCGTCAGGGTGCCGGTGATGCCGTCAAACTCGTTGGTGAACGCGCCCGCGTTGACGGTCACGGCCCCGATGATCCCGCCGTTCAGCGTCGTTCCGCCGTTCATCGTCAGAAGGCTGGCAAAGGACCCGAAGAAGCCGATGTCCAGAAGACCGGACCCGCTGACCGTCACGCCGCCCGCAGCCGTCAGGCTGCCGTCCAGGCTGAAGGTGCCCGCGCTCAGGGTGACGCTGGCCACCGTGATCGAGGTGTTGAAGAACAGGCTTGGCTGGGTGACGGCGGCGTTGTCCAGGATGACGTCATCGGCAGCCCCCGGAAGGGCATTGCCGACCCAGTTGTTCGCTATCAGGAAATTGGTGTTCGAATCGCCGTCCCAGGTCGCCATGACGATGTCCTGCAATCAGGGCGCTCGTTGGTCAGACGACCGCAACTGGAAAATTCCGCCGACCGCGGTCCTCAAATTCCCGTCATCTGAGCATGCCCACCGATTTTTCGCAATCGAGTCAAATTCGGGCCTTTGGGACCCTATCCAAGGCCAAAGTCGCAGTCAGAGCAGGTGGTCGGCAATCCGCCACCTTTGCCAGGCTGCCGTCTCGGTCGCGTTCGAGCGTGCTCATGATCCGGCGGCTCTCTAGTCTAGCCATCCGTTTCGGCTGGATCTGGCGGTACCAGTTGCTTGCGTCGCATGACCCCGTTTTCAAGGAGCAGGAAGATCTCCTCAGTGGTGTGAATGGCAGCGCCACAAGGGGTTGGGACGATCCCGGCCAGATCAGTTGGACTTCCTTTACCCAGCATCGCACCAAGGGGACGCCACGATTTCTCCCCATGTCCCGCGGTTGAATGTCGAACGCTATGGTCGATCAGGCTCCCCGCTTTTCCCAAGCCAGCCGCGCTGCATGCACCACGGCCCGCCGCTCTGGCGTGGCTTCCAGCTTCACATATCCCATGTCCGCACCCCATTCCCGAGAGAAGGGTGAACCGCGAGGGGACAAGCCCGCCCCGTTGCAAACAAGCCCGGTAGAGCGCAAACGATGTGCTGGTGATACGGTGGTGGCGTGGTTCCACGGGGGCGGATCGTTGATCTTGCTCTGCTCGCTGGGCTCGCCCGTCTATTGCGGAGAGCGTTTGGCTCACTTCCCTGGCCTTTCGCGTGAAGGCGATGGGGCTTTGGAAGCCGGTCGATGAATGCCTCCTGACGGGGTTATGGAACCCGTCGATGTATCTGGC
>JAGPCN010000216.1 GCA_018058035.1 Fuscovulum sp. | reverse complement strand
ATGGCCGGCCGACGGTCAAGCTGTCCGACAACCCCAACAAGGCGATGGGGCCAAAGGCCGAGATCGAACGCTACAAGCGGGTCTTCGCGGTGGGCGACCAGGCGGCTCAGGCCGTCCTGGTCTGACCCCTACATGAACCGCGCGCCGATGGCGTAGAACAGCGCACCCATCGCGGCGGCCGCCGGGATGGTGATGATCCAGGCCCAGACGATGCGCCCCGCGATGCCCCACCGCACCGCATGCACCCGCCGCGCCGACCCCACGCCGACGATGGAAGAGGTGATCGTATGCGTGGTCGACACCGGGATGCCCAGCCAGGTCGCCCCGAACAGGGTGATCGCCCCCGCCGATTCCGCGCAGGCGCCCTGCATCGGGGTCAGGCGGGTGATCTTTGACCCCATCGTATGCACGATGCGCCAGCCGCCCAGCATGGTGCCGATGCCCATCACGGTGAAACACGACAGCACGACCCAGGCCGGCACGGTGAATTCCTCGTAATATCCGTTGGCGTACAGAAGCACGGCGATGATCCCGGCGGTCTTCTGCGCGTCGTTCGACCCGTGGCCGATGGAATACAGCGCCGAGGTCAGCAACTGCAGCTTGCGGAACAGCCCGTCCGTCCGCGCCGGGTTGGCCCGCACGAACAACCAGCTGACCAGCACCACCAGCAAGATCCCCAGCACGAACCCCGTCACCGGCGACAGCACGATGGCGTAAAGCGTTTTCGACAGCCCGCCCCAGACGATGACCCCGGTGCCCGCCTTGGCCACCCCCGCGCCGATGATGCCCCCCACCAGCGCATGCGAGGACGACGACGGAATCCCCAGCCACCAGGTGATGACGTTCCAGGTGATCGCGCCCATCAGCGCGCCGAAGATCACCGCGTTGGTCACCATCTCGGGGTCGATCAGCCCCTTGCCCACGGTCGAGGCGACCTTGGCCTCGAAGCCGAAGTAATGGCCGATGAAATAGGCTGCAAAGTTGAAGAACGCCGCCCATAGCACCGCCAGAAACGGCGACAGCACCCGGGTCGAGACGATGGTGGCGATGGAATTCGCCGCATCGTGCATGCCGTTCAGCATGTCGAACAACAGCGCGATGGCGATCAGGAAGACCAGCAGGACGGTGACGGACCCGGCATCCATGGCGCGGCCCTACACATGCTCGATGACGATGTCGCCGATCACATGCGCCACGTCCTCGAAGCGGTCACAGACGCGCTCCAGGTGGTTGTACAGTTCGGCGCCGACGACGAAAGCCAGGGCGTCGCCCTGCTTGTGGGCCTTGTACAGGCTGCGCAGGCCCTCGTCGTTCAACTGGTCGGACTGTTCCTCGATCTTCGAGATTTCGCCCACCAGCGTATGCAGCCGCGACGAATGCGCCCCGATGTTGCGCATCAGCGGCAGCGCCTCGACCAGGATGTCGGACAACAGGATGATGCGGTCGGCCATGGCGCGCATGTTCGGATCGAACACGGTCACTTCGTACAGCATCACCGACTTGCCGGTCTTGTTCATCTGGTCGATGGCATCGTCCAGCGTGGTCGAAAGCGCCTTGATGTCGGACCGGTCGAAGGGCGTGATGAAGCTGCGGCGGATCGACTGCAGCACCTCGTACGAGACGCGGTCGGCCTCTTCCTCCTTCGAGGACAGCCGGGCGCAGAGGTCCGCCGTCTCCGGCCCGCCCTCGACGATGCCGCGCAACAGCTTGGCCGCTTCCTGCGCCTTCTGGGCCTGCGATTCGAACAGGTCGAAGAAGTTGTCGGATCGGGGCATGATCGCCTTGATCAGCTTGAACATGGTGCCTCCGGCAAAGCGGGCGCAGCACGCGCCCTGGGACCTGCGTTCAAGCCAGCCGACTATATGTTCACAAAAGTTTTGGCAATCCGTTACCGTGCTGTTTCAATCGCCCAGCACCTGCCCGGCCCACATCACCGCGCGGGCGATGTGGCGGGCGTTGATCGGGTCTTCGGCGGCCAGGCGCGGCATCGTCCAGCCCACGCTGGCGCAGGTGCGGGCCAGGGTCATGGTCTCGACCATGGCGCGGTCGGTGGTGCCGTAGCCCTGCATCAGTGCATCGCGGATCTCGGCACAGGCGGGTTCGTAGAGGTTCTGCGACATCGTCGTGCCCAGGTCGTAAAGCGCAAAGCCCCAGCCCGAATCGTCGAAGTCGATCAGGCAAACCGAACGCCCGTTCACCAGCACGTTCTCGCGCAGGACATCGGCATGGATCAGCTGCACGCGCGGCAGGCCGGCCAGCCGCTCGCGCAGGCCGGCGCGGGCGCGGATCAGCGTGGCGCGCTGGTCCGGGGTGGCGGCGGGGTGGTCCCAGAACCGGCCCCAGAACGGCTGCTCTCCGGTCAGGCCGTCCAGGTCCCAGCGGGGGCGCTGGAAATCGGTCGGCAGGGTCAGCGTCGCGGTAGTATCGTGCAGCGCGCGGATCAGCCGCCCCAGGGCGTGGTGGCGATCCAGCAACTGCGGCAGGGGGGTGGCAAAGGGCACCCCTGCCTCGCCCAGCGGTTCGCCGTCGATCCAGGCGATCACGCTGGCCCAGCGGCCGGTCGACAGCGTCACCAGCAGCCGACCGTCGCGGGCGGGCAGGGCGGCGGGCACGGCCACGCCCTTAGCGGCAAGCGCCGCGCACCACCACAGTTCCGACCGGATCGCCGCCTCGGGCTGATATCCCTGCCGGTGCAGCCGCAGCGCTGCCCTGTCTCCGTTGGGCAAAAGCATCTCGAACACCGCATTCTCGCGATTGCGGATCAGCCGCACGACCTTGCCGCCCCACTGGGCTGCCGCTTCTGCCGCCAGATGTTCGATCATGCCGCGACCCTTGTTTCGCGCAGCGCCGCCTCCAGCGCGTCCATCAGCAGGTCGGCGTGGTCCAGGCCGAACGGCATCGGCGGGCGGATCTTCAGGATGTTCCGCCCCGCCCCGATCACGTTCATCAGGAACCCGCGCTGGACCATGCTGTCCACCAGATCGGCGCAAAACGCCGTGGCGGGCTGGCCATCAAGGTGGAATTCCGCCCCGAAGAACAGCCCGTTCGCCCGCACATCCACCAGCAGCGGATGCCGCAGCGCCTGCATCCGCATCCGCACATGGGCGGAGACCCTGGCCGCGTTCTCCTGCAAGCCCTCGTCGCGGATCACGTCCAGCACCGCCAGCGCCGCCGCCGCAGACACCGGGTTGCCGCCGAAGGTGTTGAAATAGGAAAACGCCCCGCGGAAGGCCGCCATGATCGCCGGCGTCGTAGCCACCCCCGCCACGGGGTGGCCGTTGCCCATCGGCTTGCCCATGGTCACGATATCGGGGCGAAAGCCCAGGCGGTCGTGCCCCCAGAAATGGCTGCCCGCCCGGCCGAAACCCGGCTGCACCTCGTCGGCGATGATCAGCGCGCCTTCGGAGCGCAAGGCGGCCTCGGTCTGCGCCAGCCAGCCGGGCGGCAGGCTGGGCAGGCCCTCGTTGGCGAACATCGGGCAGATCAGCAGGGCCGAGGTGCCGAACCCTTCGGCCGCAAGCGACTCCATCGCCGCCCGCACATGGCCGGCAAAGATCGCCCCGTCCGGGTCGGGCACGGCCAGCGAGTTCGGCGCCGGCACCAGCCGCACGTTGGGCCAGCGCCCCCCGATCGGCGGCTTGCGGGTGGACAGCTGGCTGACCGCCATGGTGTTGCCGTGATAGGTGGCGTCGGTCGCGATGATCCCGGTCTTTCCCGTCGCCGCCTGCGCCATCCGCAGCGCGATGTCGTTCGCCTCGGACCCGGTGCAGGTCAGGATGGCCTGCGAAATCCCGTGCGAAAAGGTCGCCGTCAGCCGCTCCAGATAGTCAAGCACCAGATCGTGCAGGTATCGCGTATGGGTGTTCAGCGTGCCGGCCTGGGCGCAGATCGACTGCACCACGCGGGGGTGGCAATGGCCCACATGCGGCACGTTGTTGTAGCAATCGAGGTAGCGCTTGCCATCGGCATCCCACAGCCAGACACCCTGCCCACGCACGATATGAACGGGCGTTCGGTAGAACGTCGGCACATTCGGCCCCATCAGCCGGGCGCGGCGGTCCACAAGCGTTTCGGTCATTCTTCCTCTCCGGGTTTGCCGCGCAGGGCCTTGACCTCGCCGCGCACCGATTTCGCCACCAGCCGGCGCCGTTGGCTGCCCAGCGTGGGCTTGGTCGCGATCCGCCGCTTGGGCGCCACCAGGGCGGCGCGGATCAGTTCGACCAGCCGCTCACGGGCGATTTCGCGATTTCGGGCCTGGCTGCGGGTATCCTCGACCTGGATCACCAGCGCGCCTTCGGCCGTCCACTTGCGCCCCGCCAGCCGCTTCAGCCGCGCCTTGACCGGGGCAGGCAGATGCGGCGACCGCTCTGCCTCGAACCGCAGTTCCACGGCGGTCGAGACCTTGTTCACGTTCTGACCGCCAGGCCCGGACGAGCGCATGAAACTTTCGGCCAGTTCCCAGTCGGCAATCGCCAGCGTTTCGGTCACATGCAGCATTCCGCCAGCCTAGCCGCAAAGTGAAAGGGTCGCCAGAGAGCGGCGACCCTTCCCGAGTTCCAAGGAGATGGGCCAGTTAGGGAAAGGCCCAATCAGATGGTCTGTCTGTCCGGGGGCTGCCCCTAGAAGACACTCCTCCTGACTGTCCCGACACCTCTCTCCAATATCCCTCTAGACACTGGATCACCTCCTTTCAATGTGTTGCCGATAGGGGGAGCGTGACACAGATTTGGTGTTCGTCAACATAAATCACGCAACCTTTGCCACAAGTTTTCCGACAACGATCCGAAACGGCACAAGGGCGATCAGGGCCAGGGCGATCTTGACGCTCCAGTCCGCGACGGCCAGCGAGGCCCAGAACGGCAGCTCGGGGCCGAGGCCCAGAAGAGGCGTCGCGGCGGTGGCCCAGCCGACATCGTTGCCGGGTTCCAGCACGATCAGTGCGGCGGAAAAGGCGGTGGGAAAGAAGATGCAGGTGTCCAGCGTCGAGGAGGCCAGCGTCGACACGAAGGGCGCCTTCCACCAGGTCCCCGCCCGCAGCCGGTTGAATACCGCGATGTCCAGCAACTGTGCCGCCAGGAAGGCCGCGCCCGACCCAAGCGCGATGCGAAAGGTGACCAGCGGCCCGAACTCGCCCGTGATGCGGGTGCCGACAAAGGAACACAGGATGCCGACGACAAAGCCCGCCAGCACCACCCGCCGCGCCGCGGCAGGGCCGGACAGGCGGTTGGTCAGGTCGGTGACCAGGAAGGCAAAGGGATAGGTCAGCGCGCCCCAGGTCAGGTATCCGCCCAGCGGAATCTGCACGAGGACGTTCGAGGCCACGACGATCGCGGCCATGGCAAGGGTGCCGGGCAGGACAAGGTTCATGATGCGGTTCCGTTTTGGCAAGGTCGCGGAGACTTGGCCGGTGCGTCGCCCGGCGGCGTGCTGCTTAGCGGTCGGCAGGCAGAGGGTCAACCGGCAGGACGTATTCGACGATCTCCTGCCGCAGGAAGAACTGGAAGTTGTCGTCCGACACCATGGTCAGCCGCAAGGCCCCGGCGCCGTCGCGCCAGACCGACAGCCCTTCCAGGTTGTCATGCGTGCCGGCCTCGGTCTCAAGCACCGTCTCGGCGGGGCCGGGGCCGTCGGGGCCGATCGCAAAGGCCCGCACCCGCGCGGCAAAACCGGCCAGACCGCGGAAGTCGCGCTCCAGCAGGTACAGCCGGCCATCGGGGCCGAAATCGGCGCCGACCGGCAGGAAGGCGCCGTCGCGCGGGATCGTGAAGGGCTGCGTCCAGGCCCCGTCGAAGACGAACAGCGGGAACGGACGGTCCTGCCGGCCCGAACGTTCGGGCAGGGTGTAAAGCCGCCCCGCGGCATCGACCGCCAGGGCCTCCAGCGCGGAATTCACCTGCATCCCGGCAAAGGCCGCGGGCGTCGGCAGGTTCTGCGCCGATCCGTCGGCCCGGTCATAGACCAGCACCCGCGCCGCGCCTTCGAAGGATATGTAAAGCCGCCCGTCCGGTGCCCAGGCCAGCCCTTCGCTGTCGGCCCGCAACCCGGCAAGAGGCGCCTCGCCCGCGCCCTTCAGGCGGTGCAGCGGAGGTGCATCCAGCCCGGTGATCCGGCCCGCGGCGTCGCGCAGCACCCGGCCCCGGGTGATTGCGCCGCGGTCGCTGATCGCCACAAAGCGCGCCCCGTCTGGCGAAAGTTCGATCCCCGACATGCCGCCCAGCAGCGGGTCGTCGCCGCTCCAGCGGAACGACGACAGGTAATGCGCGGGAAACCGGGCCGTGGCGCTGCCCTGAAGGCCAAGCGCCAGCAGCACGGCCACCGTCAGTCCGAGGCGAGCACGTCTTTGCATTGCCTGGGCAGGTCCGCCATGGTGAATTCGCGCGGGCCCCGCTTTCTCGGGGCGTCCTCGTCGGTCTTCTTCTTCTTGGTCGCCTTCGGCGGGTTCAGGTAGTCGGTCACCCACCAGGCCAGCGTGTCGTCGCAGCCGTCGCCACCGTTCGACAGGTCTTCGACGGTGGGGGTCTGCGTCTCGCACAGCCGGGCACCCTTGGGGCATTTCAGCCGCACATGGAAATGCGTGTCATGCCCGGCCACGGGGCGCAGCTTGCGCAGCCACTTCTTGTCGGCCCGGGTCGCGGTCTTGCAGATCTCCAGCTTGATCGCGGCGGCAACGAAGATCCGGTCCACTCGCGGGTCGCTGGCCGCCGTCTGCAACAATGCGCGCGCCTTCGGCCCCCAGGCCTCGGTCACCGAAAGCTGGTCGGCCGACCGCATCGGGATCGAGCTGAGGCTTTCGCGTTCCGAGCGCGACAGGTTCAGCCGCTTGGGCGCCAGCCACCAGATGTCGGCATCCAGCCCGATCTGGTGCGACGCATGGCCCGAGGTCATCGGCCCGCCGCGCGGCTGGCTGATGTCGCCGATATAAAGGCCCTTGCCCCAGCCCATCGCCGCCGCTTCGGCTGACAGGTCGGTCAGGAACTGGATCATCACCGGCTGGCCGAAGTTGCGGTTGCGGCTGAGCCGCATCGCCTGCCAGGTCGGCCCGGTCTCGGGCAGTTCCATCATGCCGGCGGCGCAGCCCTTGGCATAGCTGCCGATCGGCATCGGCGCCTGCTGGCTGGGGTCGTCCATCGAACCGAACAGCTTGTTGGCCAGTTTCTCGGCCAGCGCGGGGGCCGGAAACAGCAGGGCAAGGCACAGAAGGGTGCGGGCGATCATCGGGTCTGCTCACCTTTGGGGTTGACCCAGACTAGCAGGATCAGCCCCACGAGGAACAGACCGATCAGCGGAGAGATGCCGATCCTTTGACTGCCGCTGATCTGGGTGGCCAGCGCGATCAGCGCCGGCGACAGAAAGCTGGCGACCTTGCCCGACAGGGCGAACAGGCCAAAGGCCTCGGTCGCCAGGTCGGGCGTGGTATGGCGCACCATCATCGTGCGGCTGGCGGCCTGAACCGTGCCCCCCGCCGCCCCGATCAGCGCCCCGCAGGCGAAGAAGATCTGGT
>JAGPCN010000215.1 GCA_018058035.1 Fuscovulum sp. | reverse complement strand
GACTCGCCGGGCCTCAGCCGGTTCCTTGAAGATGCGGCGGCGGCCAACCCGCAACTGGTGGTCGAGCCGGCGCCGCAGGGCGACTGGCTGCCGCGCTGGACCACCGCCTTTGCCCGGATGGGCGGCACCGCCGGGCCGCAGATCGAGCAACTGGCCGACACCGCCGCACCGGGCCTGCTGGCCCATGTCGAGGCGCAGATCGTGGCGCTGCGCCTGCCCGTGGACGACCTGCGGCTGGCCCATGCGCTGGCCGACGGGCTGGAGCCCTCGGGCTGGCTGGGCCGGCCGCTGCCCCAGGTCGCGGCCGAGGCGGGCGCCTCGCCGGAGGCGGCCGAGGCGATGCTGCAGCGGTTGCAGGCTCTGGAACCGGCGGGCCTGTTTGCCCGCAACCTGGCTGAATGCCTGCGGCTGCAGGCGGCGGATCAGGGCTGGCTGGACCCGTTGGCCGCGGCGGTGCTGGACCGCCTGCCGCTGGTCGCGCAGGGCGACATCGCGCGGCTGGCCCGCCAGGTCCGCGCCCCCGAGGCGGCGGTGCGCCAGGTCATCCGCCGGATCCGCGGGCTGGACCCCAAGCCGGGCGCGCGCTTTGGCCCCTGCGCCGCCCCGATCCGCGAACCCGACCTGGCGGCGCGGCGCGGCCCCGATGGCTGGGAGGTGGCGCTGAACGCCTCGTCCCTGCCAAGCCTGCGGCTGGCCGACGACAAAGGCCCCGGCCGGGCCGAGGCGCGGGCGCTGATCCGCATGGTCGAGGGGCGCAATGCCACGCTGTTGCGGGTGGCGCGCGAAATCCTGATCCGCCAGGCTCCGGCGCTGGACGAAGGCCTGGGCGCCCTGCAGCCGATGACGATGGCCGAGGTGGCCGCCGCGCTGTCGCTGAACCAGAGCACGGTCAGCCGGGTGGTCGCGGGGGCGGCCATCGACACGCCGCGCGGCACCTGGTGGCTGCGCGCGCTGTTCAGCCAGGCGATCCGCGGCCAGGGTCCGGCGGCGGCTTCGCTGCGCGAGGCGCTGTCGCGGATGGTGGCGCAGGAGGACCCCGCCGCGCCCCTGTCGGACGCCGACCTGGCCGCGCAGCTGGCGGGGGCGGGGGCGCCCGTCGCCCGCCGCACGGTGGCGAAATACCGCGAGATGCTGGGCATTCCACCCGCCCACCAAAGACGCAGGCGCGACAGTTCAGGTCGCCTCCGGGGCTGACGGAGGCGGCCACAAGGGCTAGGTCAGGCGGACGAAACGGAACGCAACGCGACGGGAACGGAACGGACATGGCCCTGCTACTTGGCGTCGACACTGGCGGCACCTACACCGATGCGGTGATCCTGGACGATTCCGCTGGCCGCGTGCTGGGCAAGGCCAAGGCGCTGACCACGCGCGCCGATCTGGCGGTGGGCATCGGCGGCGCGGTGGATGCGGCGATGGCGGCGGCGGGCGTCACGCCGGCGCAGGTGGCGCTGGTGTCACTGTCGACCACGCTGGCCACCAATGCCCTGGTCGAGGGGCAGGGCGGCCGGGTGGCGCTGGTCTTCATCGGCTTCGACGCCGACGACCTGACCCGCGGCGGGTTGACCGAGGCGCTGAAGGGCGATCCGGTGATCCTGCTGGACGGCGGCCACACCCATGCCGGGACCGAAGCCGCCGAGCTGGACCTGACCGTGCTTGAGGCGCAGGTGGCCGAGGCCGGGCCCGAGGTGATGGGCTTTGCCGTCGCCGCCCGCTTTGCCACCCGCAACCCGGCGCACGAAATGGCGGCGCGCGACCTGATCCGGCGGGTGACGGGCCGGCCGGTGACTTGTTCGCATGAACTGTCGGCGCAGTTGAACGGGCCGAAGCGGGCCTTGACGGCAGTGCTGAACGCCCGGCTGATCGGCATGATCGACCGGCTGGTCGCCGCCTGCGAGCGGCATCTGGCGGCGGTCGGCATCGACGCGCCGCTGATGGTGGTGCGGGGCGACGGCGCGCTGATCTCGGCCGCGATGGTGCGCGAACGGCCGATCGAGACGATCCTGTCCGGCCCCGCCGCCAGCATTGTCGGCGCGCGCTGGCTGACCGGGGCCAAGGATGCGCTGGTCAGCGACATCGGCGGCACCACCACCGATGTGGCGCTGCTGAAGGACGGGCTGCCCGAGATCGACCCCCAG
This sequence comes from Fuscovulum sp., assembly GCA_018058035.1. GTDB lineage: Bacteria > Pseudomonadota > Alphaproteobacteria > Rhodobacterales > Rhodobacteraceae > Pseudogemmobacter. The sequence goes on along the minus strand of JAGPCN010000215.1, from coordinate 5,426 downwards.
GGCGCGCGGGTGGGCGGTTTCCGCACCATGGTCGAGGCGGTGGCGATGCGGACCACGGGCCTGGGCGGCGACAGCGAGGTGCACCTGGTGCAAAGCGGGCTGGCGGGCGGGCTGCGGCTGGGGCCGCGGCGGCTGCTTCCGGTGTCGCTTCTGGCGGTGGACCACGGGCCGATGGTGCATGCCGCGCTGGACCGCTGGCTGGCGACCGAGATCGCGGGCGACACCGACGGGCGCTTTGTGGTGCCGATGGCGGGGGCGCAGGCGGGCGGCCTGTCGGCGCGCGAATCGGCGGTGCTGGCGCGGGTGACGCGGCCGATGCCGATGGCCGAGGCGCTGACCTCGCGGCTTGAGGTGGCGGCGCTGGAGCGGCTGGTGGCGCGGGGTCTGGTGATGATCTCGGGCGTCACGCCTTCGGACGCCAGCCATGTGCTGGGCCGCCTGGCGGACTGGGATGGCCTGGCGGCGGAAAAGGCGCTGCGGCTGGTGGCGCGGCGGCGCACCGGCGCGGGCGAGCGCTTTGCCGCCTCGCCCGAGGCGTTGGCACAAGCCGTGGTCGACCAGCTGACCGCGCAGACGGTGGGCTGCCTGCTGGAGGCCGCCTTTGCCGAGGACCCGGCCTTTGCCGGCGAAGACCCGGCAACTCTGGCCGGCCACCGGCTGACCTCGGCCGGCCTGGCGCGGCATCGCGGCATCGTCGAGGTGACGGCGCGGCTGTCGGTGCCGGTGATCGGTCTGGGCGCCAGCGCGCCATCCTACTACGGCGCGGTGGGTGAGAGGCTGAGCTGCGAGATGATCCTGCCCGAACACGCCGGGGTGGCCAATGCCATTGGCGCGGTGGCGGGCCAGGTCAGCCAGCGGCTGACCGGCATGGTCTCAAGCCCCGCCGAGGGCCGCTTTGTCGCGCATCTGACGGCGGGGCCGCAGGTGTTTTCCGACCGCGATGCCGCGCTTGAGGCGATGGAGGCCGCGCTGCGCGCCGAGGCCGAGACCCGCGCCCGCGCCGCCGGGGCGGTGGACCTGCGGGTCAGCACCGAGCGCGCGGTGAAAGAGGTCGAGATCGAGGGCCGGTCGATGTTCATCGAAGCCACGGTGACCGTGACGGCCTCGGGGCGGCCGCGGGTGGCGCATGGGTAGCGGCGCTGCGAATGGGCCTTGACCTTCGCAGGCCCAGCCCCTATTCCGCCCGCCAGTGGCTAGGTAGCTCAGTTGGTTAGAGCATGCGACTCATAATCGCAGGGTCGGGGGTTCGAGTCCCCCCCTCGCCACCATCGCTCCCCCCTTGGGCATAGCGCGACCCGCCGCCGGGCATGGCTTGGCCGCCGGGTGCAGGGCGCCGATCCGGTCGCAGCTCAGGCGGCGCGCAGCATCAGGGCCAGCGGCATCTCGTCGGTGCCGTCGATTTCCAGCATCTCGGTGAGGAAGGCATCCTCGGCCGTCTGTTCGTCGCGGTTGAAGCAGACCGTCCGCATCACCGGGCGCGATCCGCCGGGGCCGAAGCAGGTCCAATCCGTCCATACCCGGAAGCGGCCCCTGGTCGGCAACTCGACCGACAGGACGCGCCCGATCAGCCCCGGCATGCCGCGCGCCGCAAGGCAGGAATGCAGCGTCTGAAAGAAACTCCAGACCGCGCGGGGATCGGGGGCGACGGTCAGCCGGCCATCCAGGTAGATCGGCAGCGGATAGCTGTAGCATTCGGCCAGCAGGTCGTAGCGGCCGGCGCTGAAATGCTCGGCCAGGCGCGCGACATGGGATTCGGACTGGTTCGGCGAGCGGGACAGCATGGGCGATATCGACGCGAAGAGGGGAGGGGGCGAAGTCTGGCCCGGACTTTTGGCGCGGGCAGGCGGGAGGGTGTGGGCGATTCGACGTCAAAGTTTGCGCGTTAGGGTTGTTTCTGGCGCCTGTCAACGGCAGAGCGCCGGTTGCGGCAAGAAACATTGCGTCATCTGGCCGAAGATCGGGGCGGGCATTGCCGGATGCCGGGCAAGGGGCCATATCCGGGGCGTGGCAGCCATGGAGGCAAAGATGCTGAACGCCAGATCCCTGCTTGACCAACTGACCGGGGGCCAGGGCCTGAAGGGGGCCGCCGACACGGCGATGGACAAGGCGCGCGCGACCTGGGACGACCAGTCCACCCTGGGCAAGGGCGCCATCGCCGGCGGTCTTCTGGGGCTGTTGCTGACCGGAGGCGGGCGGCGACTGATCGGCACGGGCCTCAAGGTCGGCGGGGCCGCGCTGATCGGCGGGCTGGCCTACAAGGCCTATGAGGACTGGAAGGCCGGCCGCGACCCCGCCACGGCCGGGCCGGCAGGCCAGCCGGGCGAATTGCCCGCCCCCGCCGACGCGGGCTTTGCCCCCGAGGGCGACGCCGCCGAGGCGCTGGCGCGCAAACTGGTGCAGGCGATGATCGCGGCCGCGCGCGCCGATGGCCATGTGACACCGGACGAACGCCGGCAGATCGACGCCGCGCTGGAACGGCTGGGCCCCGACGACGAGGCGGCGGCGCTCTTGCGCGCCGAACTGGACGCGCCGCTGGACGTGCGCCGGATCGCCGCGCTTGCCACGACCGAGGCCGAGGCGGCCGAGATCTATGCCGCCTCGCTCTTGGTCGCGGGCGAGCAGACGTTGGAGGAAAAGGGTTATCTGGCGATGCTGGCGGCGGCGCTGAACCTGGACGACGGGCTGGTCAAGCACCTGCAGGCGAAGGCGGCGACGTTGGGCTGACGCCGGGCGCAATGGCAGGCTCCTCGTTCGACTTCGTCTTCTCGTCGCGCGGACGCCTTGCGAGGAGTGACGAAGTCATCGACGAGCCTTCGGTTCAAGGCAGCACGCCGCCGGTCGCCTCGGTCACCCGGTCGGCGGCAGCGCGGACCAGGCCGCCGATGCGGGTGGCATCCGACAGTCCCATGCGGAAGGCCGGGCCCGACACCGACAGGCCCGCGACCGGTTCGCCGAATTCGTTGAACACCGGGGCGGCGACACAGCGCATGCCTTCGGCGCGTTCCTGGTCGTCGATCGAGAACCCGCGCTCGCGCGTGCGTGCCAGGTCGCGCAGCAGCGCCGTCTCGCTGGTCAGCGTCAGCGAGGTGAACTTGTCCTGTCCCCGGCGCGCCAGGATGCCCCGCACCTTTTCCGGCGGATACCAGGCCAGAAGCGCCTTGCCGATGCCGCTGGAATGCATCGGTGCCCGCGTTCCCGGCGGAAAGAAGGCGCGGATCGCCTCGTGGGTTTCGACCTGGGCCAGGAACAGCACCTCGTCACGGGTCTCGATCCCCAGGTTGGCGGTTTCGCCCGTCTCGCGCATCAGCGCGTCCATCGGCTGGCGGGCGCGCTCTACCACCTTGGTCCGGCGCAGAAAGGCGGTGCCGGTGCGAAATGCGCCGGGGCCGATGTGCCAGAACTGGCCGGGTTCCTCGACCTCGACCATGCCGTGGCCTTGCAGCGTCACCAGCGCGCGGAAAACGGTGGCGACAGCCTCGCCGGTACCTTCCGCGATCTCCGACAGCGTCTGGCCGGGGTGGGCGGCGAGGTGGGACAGAATCTGCAACCCGCGGTCCAGCGCCTGCACGGTGTTCTGGTCGGTCTTGTCGTGGAAGGCCTTCGGCCGTCCGCGCGGTTTCTGAGCCATCGGGATCCCCCTTTGCCGCGATGAAAAAACGCAAGCCCTTGCCGGGGCGCAGGAATATCATGCGACCGGAGAAATGAAAAACAATTTCGAAAAAATTGTCCGCTGACGACGCCGGCGCTAGGGTGAGCCCGAGCAAGAGGGAGTGCCCGCCGATGTCGTTCCAGAACCCCGTCTTCATCCCCGGCCCCACCAACATGCCGGAGTCGATCCGCAAGGCCTGCGACATGCCCACGCTGGACCACCGCAGCCCGGCCTTCGCGCGGCTCTTTCAGCCGGCCGTGGCGGGGGTGCGCCGGGTGCTGAAGATGGACGCGGGCGAGGTGATCCTGCTGCCCTCGACCGGCACCGGCGGCTGGGAGGCGGCGATCACCAACACGCTGTCGCCCGGCGACACGGTCCTGGCGGCGCGGTTCGGGATGTTCAGCCATCGCTGGATCGACCTGTGCCAGCGCCACCGGATCAACGTCGAAATCCTTGAGACACCCTGGGGCCAGGGGGCGCCGCTGGCGGCGATCGAACAGGCCTTGCGGGCGGACAAGGGCCGCCACATCAAGGCGGTCCTGGCCACGCACAACGAAACCGCGACCGGCGTCCGGTCCGACATCGCCGGCATCCGCCGGGCGATGGACGCGGCGGGGCATGGCGCGATGCTGTTCGTCGACGGGGTGTCATCCATCGCCTCGATGCCGTTCGAGTTTTCGGGCTGGGGCGTCGATATCGCCGTGGCGGGCAGCCAGAAGGGCTTCATGCTGCCGGCCGGGCTGGCGATCCTGGGTGTCAGCCCCAAGGCCATCGCCGCGATGGAGACCGCGCAACTGCCGCGCACCTTCTTTGATTTCAAGGACATGCTGGCGGCTTACGCGCGCGGCGGCTATCCCTATACGCCCGCGGTCGGGCTGATTGCCGGGCTGGCGCATGCCATCGACCTTCTGGAGGACGAGGGGCTGGAAAACGTCTACGCCCGTCACCACCGGCTGGCCGAAGGGGTGCGCCGCGCCGTGGCGGCCTGGGGGATGGCGCCCTTTGCGGCTTCGGCGGACCTGTACTCGGACACGGTGACGGCGGTGAAGGTGCCCGAGGGCTGCAACGGCACCGATCTGGTGCAACTGGCGGCGACGAAATACGGCATGGCCTTTGGCGTGGGCCTGGGCGAGGTGGCGGGCAAGGTCTTTCGCATCGGCCACCTGGGCATGCTGACCGATGCCATGGTGCTGTCGGGCCTGTGCGTGGCCGAGATGTGCATGGCCGATCTGGGCTGGCCCGTGCGGCTGGGTTCGGGCGTTGCGGCCGCGCAGGAGTGGTATCGCGGGTCGGTGGCGCAAGAGGCGCGGGCGGCGGCCTGAGGGGGGAAGCCCCGGGGGCCAGCCCCTGGACCCCCGGGATATTTGAGGACAGATGAAAGGGTGAACCGTGAAGGACGTGGACGGGCTGTTGGTGCCGACTTTCGACGACGTGCTTGCAGCGCATGACCGGATCCGGGCGCATGTCCGGGTGACGCCGGTGCGGGTTTCGGACCATCTGAACGCGCTTGCGGGGTGCGAACTGTTCTTCAAGTGCGAGAACTTTCAGGAGCCGGGCGCCTTCAAGGTGCGGGGGGCGGCGAACGCGGTCTTCGGGCTGTCGGAGGCGCAGGCGGCGAAGGGGGTGGCGACGCATTCCAGCGGCAACCATGCCTCGTGCCTGTCCTATGCCGCGATGCTGCGGGGCATTCCCTGCAACGTGGTGATGCCGCGCACGGCGCCGCAGGCCAAGAAGGACACGGTGCGCCGCTATGGTGGGGTGATCACCGAATGCGAGC